>CAYVCG010000005.1:39222-52472 GCA_964449985.1 uncultured Defluviitaleaceae bacterium | reverse complement strand
GGGAGAGTTTCTTTTTTTGTTCTTTTGGGTCATATCTATTTTAGTAGTACATTTTATTTAAAATGTTTTTGCTTTATGGCCGATAAATTCAATATAAAATGTAAAATATTGCAAATTTAGCATGATTAATATTAAAACTTGATTAATATTTAGTTTTTTATACATAATTACGCTTGCTTTTAAGTTTTTAATCATGATAAAATGAATCGGTATATTTTTTAGGAATTATTTGGTTTTATTAATGCCTATGTTGGCAATAATCTTATTGATTTAGACAAAATTGGCTTGATATAGCCTTGTTATTAAAACAGCGAGGCTTTGCAATTAAAAAACAATAATCATGGCGTAATAACGAAGGGAGTAATTTGTTTATGCTTAACAAAAAATCTGTGGAGGATTTAAATGTAAAAGGTAAAAGAGTGCTTGTGAGATGTGATTTTAATGTGCCTCTTAAAGACGGCGTAATAACTGACGAAAATAGAATCGTTGCCGCTTTGCCGACTATAAAGAAGCTTATTGAGGGAGGCGGAAAGCTCATTCTTTGCTCACATCTTGGCAAACCTAAAGAGCCCGACCCCACAAAAACGCTGGCTCCTGTTGCCAAAAGATTATCTGAAAAATTGGGTAAAGAGGTTGTTTTCGCAGCTGATGACGTTGTTGTCGGCGAAAACGCAAGAAAAGCTGTAGAACAAATGAAGGATGGCGATGTTGTTCTTTTGGAAAACACTCGTTTCCGCAAAGAAGAAACAAAGAACATAGAAGATTTCTCAAAAGATCTTGCAAGCATTGCTGATGTTTTCGTTAACGACGCTTTTGGTTCTTCTCACAGGGCGCACTGTTCAACGGTTGGTGTTACAAGCTTTGTTAAGGAAACGGCTGTTGGATATTTAATGCAAAAAGAAATCGATTTCTTAGGAAACGCAGTTAACAATCCAGTAAGACCGTTTGTTGCTATCCTTGGCGGAGCAAAGGTTTCTGATAAGATTAACGTTATCAACAACCTTTTGGACAAGGTCGATACGTTGATTATCGGCGGCGGCATGGCGTATACGTTTATTAAAGCCCAAGGCCATGAAATCGGAAAATCTCTTCTTGAAGAAGATAAAATTGAATACGCTAAGGAAATGATGGAAAAGGCAAAAGAAAAAGGCGTTAACTTCTTAATCCCTATTGATACTATCGAAGCTAAAGAATTCAAAAACGATACTGAGTTTAGAACGGTTGACGTTGATAATATGTCTTCGGATTGCATCGGTGTAGACATTGGAGAAAAAACAAACAAATTGTTTGCGGATGCTGTTAAATCAGCAAAAACTGTTGTTTGGAACGGCCCTATGGGCGTTTTCGAATTTGAAAACTTTGCTAAAGGAACAATTGCTGTTGCTAAAGCCCTTGCAGATATAGATGCTACAACAATAATCGGTGGTGGAGATTCTGCTGCTGCTGTAAACCAACTTGGTTTTGCTGATAAAATGTCACATATTTCAACAGGCGGCGGCGCTTCTTTAGAGTTCTTGGAAGGCAAAGAGCTTCCGGGCGTTGCAGCTGTTTCTGATAAATAATACTAATTTTTTTAAAAATATATACAAAATTGCGTTTATAGTGAATGTGAGCGCACCAATGTTTTTGGCGATTTCTTGCCAAAACGTAAGTGTGTGAACGCTTATGAGCGATAGCTATTTTGTCTATACCTTAATCAAAGATTAGTAAATTGAAAAGGGCGATTATATGCGTAAAAAAATTATTGCAGGTAACTGGAAAATGAATAAAACTCCTTCGGAAGCATTAAAGCTTGTTAAGGAGCTTGCGGATAAAGTTAATACTACCGAATCTGATGTTATATTCTGTGTGCCTTTTGTTGATTTAGTTCCCGTTTTGGATGCTGTTAAAGGGACTAATATCGCCGTGGGCGCTCAAAACATGCATTTTGAGGACAGCGGTGCCTATACAGGCGAAATCTCCGCAGCAATGCTTACAGAAATCGGTGTTAAATACGTTATTATCGGTCATTCAGAGCGCCGTGAATACTTTGCGGAAACTGATGAAACCGTAAATAAAAAGGTCCATAAGGCTATAGCAAATAAACTTATACCTATTATATGCGTTGGAGAGCGTTTGGAACAAAGAGAGCAGGGCATTACTATTGAGCTTGTTCGCCAGCAGACAAAGATTGCGCTTCTTGGCGTAAGCGCTGAAGATGCAGCAAACGTTGTCATAGCTTATGAGCCTATTTGGGCTATAGGAACGGGCGAAACAGCAACATCTCAGCAGGCTCAGGAGGTTTGCAAGGCAATAAGAGACGTTGTTGCTGAAATTTATAATAATGATGTAGCATCAAAAGTTCGTGTGCAATACGGCGGCAGTGTTAGCGGCGCTAATGCTGCAGAGCTTTTTGCTATGCCAGATATAGACGGAGGTCTTGTCGGCGGAGCAAGTTTGAAGCCGGAGTTTGACAGTATAGTCAATTATAAGGGCTAATAGTTTTGCTTAATTGATCTAACGTGCGCCTTGCGCATAGTTAGTTTGTTATGATATAATACATGGAATTGTTAAAATTACCAATTTTGAAGGGAGATTTTTGTTTATGAAGGGTTTTGTAGAAATCGTAGACGTACTTGCTAGAGAGATTATGGATTCCAGAGGAAATCCTACTGTTGAGGTTGAGGTTGTTGTTAATTTCCAGGGCACTGATTTTATCGGCAGAGCTGCTGTTCCGTCAGGCGCTTCCACAGGCGCTTTCGAGGCTGTTGAGCTTCGCGATGGTGGAGACAGATACAAAGGTCTTGGCGTTGAAAACGCTGTTAACAACGTAAACAATATTATTGCTGAAGAAGTTATAGGAATGAACGCTTTGGATCAAGCAGCTATTGACAAGCTTATGATAGAGCTTGATGGCACTCCGAATAAAGCAAAACTTGGTGCGAACGCTATTTTGGGCGTTTCTATGGCTGTTGCTCGTGCAACTGCAGAAGCTTTGAACATGCCTTTGTATCAATATCTTGGCGGATTTAATGCCAAAATGCTTCCGGTTCCTATGATGAACATTTTAAATGGCGGCAAACATGCTGATAACACTGTTGATTTCCAAGAATTTATGATCATGCCTGTTGGGGCTAAAACATTTAAAGAAGCGCTTCGTATGTGTGCTGAAATATATCATACACTTAAAAAGGTTCTTGGCAAAAGAGGCCTTGCAACAGCTGTTGGTGACGAAGGCGGATTTGCTCCAGACCTTGCTACTCCAGACGAAGTTATTGATCTTATTCTTGATGCTGTTAAAGAAGCAGGATACAAACCTGGCGATGATATCCGTATTGCATTAGATGCTGCTTCAACTGAACTTTATGACAAAGCAGACGGCAAATACCACTTCCCGGGCGAAAGCAAGATGCTTGGCAAAGAGGTTGTTAGAACATCAGAAGAAATGGTTGATCTTTGGGAAAAGCTTGTTAACAAATATCCGATTATCTCTATCGAAGATGGTCTTGATGAAGATGACTGGGAAGGCTGGAAGCTTCTTACTGAAAGAATTGGCAAGAAAGTTCAGCTCGTTGGTGACGACTTGTTTGTTACTAATACTGAAAGACTTCAAAAAGGTATTGACCTTGGAACGGGCAATGCAATTTTAATAAAGGTTAACCAAATCGGAACATTGACAGAAACTTTCAATGCTATTGCTCTTGCTCAAAAGAACAACATGACAGCAGTAGTTTCTCACCGTTCCGGCGAAACTGAGGATGCAACAATAGCTGATATCGTTGTAGCTGTTAATGCAGGCCAAATTAAGACAGGGGCTCCATGCCGTTCCGACCGTGTTGCTAAATACAACCAGTTGTTGAGAATCGAAGAGGAGCTTGAGGATGTTGCTGAATATCCTGGGCTTAACGCTTGGTACAATTTGAAAAATAAATAATTGTTTTATACAAAAAAACGCTGCCGGTTTTATGCCGGTAGCGTTTTTTGTGTGGTTTTCCGCATTAAATCAACTGTTTTTTGTGAAAAGCGAGGCAAAAAATTTAATATTAATGTAACGTTTATCCATATAATGCATTTAATATATTACATAAAAAAATTGATTTGTAAAACAATATTTTGTGACAGGAAAAATATATTTTCAACGCGGGGGGAGTGTATTTGCATGTTAAAGATTGGCATCATTGGGGGCAAAGAAATTTCTGATACAGCGAACTTATTGAAAGATATATTACAGGTAAAAAACAAGACGGCACAGGTCTCAAAGTACGTCGAAGCGGATCATAACGCCGAATTTGCAGACGAAATCAGCCCGAGTAACCAATCCGATATATGCGACATTGCTATTGAAGAAATCCCTACAGTCACTATAAGTTCAGCAAAGTTTAATAATAGCTATGATGTGTTGATAATAAACAGTCTTGCTAATGCAAATTTTTGTATCGAAAATTACGAAAACGAAAGTTCTGAAAATAACAAAGTAATTATCTTAAATTCGGATGAAAGTAATATACTAAAGGCTTTAAACACAGAGGATTGTGGCAATACAAAGATAATTACGTATGGTCTTAATAACAAGGCGTGCGTCACAGCTTCAAGCATTTCTGACGATTCTGTTCAATGCTGTATACAACGCTCATTGCCAGCTTTTTCGGGCGAAATCTTAGAACAGCAGGAATTTCCCGTAAAAACCCATGAAAAGAATAAAACTGATGTTTATAGCGTCTTAGCGGCTGTTACAGCTGCTTTAGTAAATGACGGTGATACGGATTTCACTGCGTTTAATAATGAAAAATAAAAAACTAATTACAATATGTACTAAAACCTCATACATTTGAATACAATTGGTAATGGTTATATTCACTGGAGAGGGGAGCGTTTTTGAAAATGCAGCAAGATAACTTGCAAAGTAACAACGCAATAAGTGTTATAGGTAGAATTGCATCAGATTATGTGTTTAGCCACGAGGTGTTCGGCGAAGGGTTTTATAATGTGAATATCGAGGTTTTAAGGCTTAGTGTGAATTCTGATATTTTACCTATTACGATCTCTGAAAGACTAATGGAAAAAGATGATATTGTTATTGGCTCTTTAATCCATGTCATGGGACAAATACGTTCGTATAACAATTATGTTGAAAATGAAAACAGAAACAGGCTTGTGCTCACAGTTTTTGCTCGCGACTACAAAATTTTGGATTCTGAATCAAACGAGAACCCAAATGATGTTTATTTAAATGGTTATGTTTGTAAGCCGCCTGTTTATAGAACAACTCCTTTTGGCAGGGAAATAGCGGATCTTCTCTTGGCTGTAAACCGTTCATATAATAAGTCAGATTATATTCCTTGTATTGCATGGGGAAGAAACGCAAGATTCGCAAGCAAACTATTGGTGGGTGACAACATAAAAGTATGGGGGCGTATGCAAAGCAGGAATTATCAAAAAAGACTTGATAATGAAGAAGTGATTGAAAAAGTAGCTTATGAGGTGTCTGTATCAAAGCTTGAATTGAGCATAAAAGAAGAAAAAGACCCTGACGAAGATGACGATATAATGGAATAAGATGCCGCCAAATGTCGAGTTGTGCGATTTTTTCGTGTTGACAAATTTTGTATAAAATAGTATTATTATTACATTCAGAATATAGTTGCATACGGAAGAATAATAATTTACGGAGGTACTTATGAAAACGGATGTATATATTCAACTCGACGGACAAGAAACTGATTGTAACCGCCTTACAGATACCGCAAAGGAAATTTGGAAGTCGGAAGGCAATAAGGTGAAAGACATAAAAACAATGGAAATATATTTTAAACCTGCCGAGTCTTCATGTTATTACGTTATAAACGGCAGCAGTAAAGGAAGCTTCACCATATAAAACTAAATACATATATATGACCTTTCTCATAATCTTATGCGAAAGGTTTTTTATGTTCTTAGGCGCGATAAAACCGTGTTAAAATATTCCGGAAGCGGGGAGATGAATTCCATATATTCATTAGATATAGGATGCCTAAAGCCCAAAATACCGGCATGAAGCGCCTGGCCATCCAGCTTAAACGGCTGTTTTGCAGGCCCATAAACCATGTCTCCTAAAAGCGGGCTGCCTATGCTCGCCATATGAACGCGTATTTGGTGAGTTCTGCCGGTTTCAAGCCTTGCTTCAATAAAGGTATATTTACCAAACCTTTCTAACACCTTAAAATGCGTAACGGCATGTTTGCCTCCAGGGACAATGCCGATTTTTTTTCTGTCATTTTGGCTTCTGGCTAAAGGTTTATTGATTGTTCCTTCATCTTGCTTTATATTATTAAAAACGATCGCGTAATAAACCCTTGTCATACTGTGTTCCATAAGCTGTGCTGCAAGGCAGTTGTGAGCGCTGTTCGTTTTTGCTATGACTATAACGCCAGATGTGTCCTTATCAATTCTGTGAACAATACCGGGCCTTGCAACGCCATTTATGCCGGAAAGGCTGTCTTTGCAGTGGTATAAAAGGGCGTTTACTAAAGTCCCGCTATAGTGCCCCGGAGCCGGATGGACAACCATACCCTTTGGTTTGTCAATCACAATGAGGTCATTGTCTTCATAAAGGATATCAAGCGGTATATCTTCCGGCAGTATTTCAAGAGGGACAGGATCCGGAATAACAACACTTATGATGTCATTTTGCCTAAGCTTATAATTGGGCTTAACGCATTTTTGATTGACTAATATATCGCCGCTTTCTATCAGCTTTTGAACGGAGCTTCTTGAAATATCATCCAGCTCATCTGCGATAAAAACATCCAGACGGGTATTTATATTTTCTTTTTCGGTTAATAATGTATATTGTTCCATGATTTGATATGAACAAGGCTAATTCTTGCTCGTTTCTGCCCCCTTATTATCCTTTAAGAAAAATATAATTAAAACGCCCAACAGTATGCTGCCGCAAACCACATAAACATCTGCCATATTAAAGACAGGGAAGTTTATAGGAACGAAATAAAAAAAGTCAATAACGTATCCGTTTAAAAGCCTGTCAATAAAATTGCCTAAAGCACCGGCAACAATAAGTATTAGAGAAAACCTGATCCAGCTATAAATCTTTCCCTTGGGAAGCCGTGTATAATAAAAAATAATTATTCCAATGACGATAGATGTAAGCACAATAAATATCCATCTTCCACCCTGCATCATACCAAAAGCTGCCCCTTCATTTTCTACATAGCTGAAATGAAATATCTCCGGTATAAGACGCAATTGAGCAGCGGGTTTTAAATAAACAAATGCGAGGTATTTTGTCAACTGATCAAAGATGATCAGGGCTATAGTGGCGATTAGTGATAAAATATACATTATACTATCTCCTTTGCTGTATAAAGTTTATACCGGACATGATTTCGTCCTTTCCGGCATTTTTATACGTATACGCGTTTCCGACACCATCTAACAAAACAAGGTTAATGTCTCCTGATTTTGTCTTTTTATCCATAAGCATAAGTTCGTATGTTTTTTCTGAGTCAAAATTATAATCTGCCAAAGAAACAGGCAACCCAAAATATGTGATAAGATTTATGCCGTTATCAAGCTCATCTTTACTAATAGAGCCTTTTTTATGTGATAAATACAAAGCCGCGCACATACCGGCACCAACGCAATATCCATGAGGAAGGCTGAAATCAAACAGTGTTTCTATGGCATGGCCGAAGGTGTGCCCAAAGTTTAATGTTTCCCTAAGGCCGGATTCCTTTTCGTCCAGACCGACTACCTCTGCCTTTATTTTGCATGAGCGATATATAACATCTTGTATGGAGTTGGGGTTTAGAGCTATTATGCCGTCTTTATTGGCATCAATAAAATCCAGATATGATTTATCACGCAAAAAACCATGTTTTATTACCTCGCCCATACCTGATATAAATTGCTCTTTTGGCAGGGTTTTTAGTGTTTCGCTGTTTATATAAACAAATTCTGGCTGATAAAACGCGCCGATTATGTTTTTGGCGTTCATAAAATCAACGCCAGTTTTCCCACCGACACTGCTATCCACCTGAGATAATAAAGACGTGGGGATTTGAACAAAGCTTATGCCGCGCATATACGTTGCCGCTGCAAAACCCGCCATATCTCCCGTAACCCCTCCACCGAGAGCAATAACGAGGGATTTTCTGTCCAGTTTATTCTCAAAGAAATGCTTATAAAAGTCAGAAATTGTATTAAGATTTTTGCTTTCCTCACCGGCTTTAAAAACGCAAGCGCTTACAGAAGAAAAAATAGGGGATACTTTATCCAGAATGGTTTTTAAATAAAGCTTCTCCACGTTTGAATCGGTAATAATGCAAGCTTTTTTGCCACTTAATCCTGCGGCTTCAAAAGTTTTTGTCAGATTTTCAAAGCTGTCATTTATATAAATTGGGTATTCTTTTGTTTTCGCCTTAACAGTTAGTATCTTTTCCATTATCAAACCACCCATAAGTGTATATTGTTTCCTAATCAATGTTCACCTAAATAATAGCAGATATTTTTTAAAGAGTAAAGAAATATGTTTTGAACACATCATAAAAAGATGTTATAATACGAGCAATTGGAAAATAAAACCGAAAGGAACAAATGCATGGATATATTAAAGACGTTGGAAGAAGAATTTAAAATAAAGCAGTATCAGGTCGAAAACACGGTGAAGCTTTTTGACGAGGGAAACACGATACCGTTTGTTGCAAGATACAGAAAGGAGCTTACGGGTTCTTTGGATGACCAGGTGCTTCGGGAGTTGTATGACAGGCTTACGTATTTACGAAATTTTGAGCAGAAAAAGGAACAATATAAAGCAAGCATCGAAGAGCAGGGCAAGCTGACTGATGAAATAATTGGGCAGTTTGAAAAAGCTGTTTTGCTCTCTGAGTTGGAAGATATTTACCGCCCATTCCGCCCAAAACGCAGAACGAGGGCAACGATTGCAAAAGAAAAGGGCTTAGAGCCGCTTGCCATCCTTATTTGGGAGCAAAACCTGGAAAAAGACGTGGAAAGCTATGCGGTGGATTATATTAATGAAGAAAAAGAAGTTTTGACGGTTGAGGATGCTATTTCCGGTGCTTTAGATATAATCGCGGAAATAATCTCTGACGATGCAAATTTCAGGAGTATTATTAGAAAAGAAACTGTCAAAAATGGACTTATAGTAACAAAGGCAACGGATACGGAAAAGGAATCTGTTTATGAAATGTATTACGATTTTCAAGAGCCTGTTAAAAAGATTGCTGGGCATAGGGTTCTTGCTATAAACCGGGGCGAAAAGGAAGATTTTCTTGCTGTTAAGGTTGAAGCGCCGGTTGATGAGATAATAAGACGTTTGGAAACAATAATAAATAAAAGACAAAAATATACAGAAAGCCTGATATCGGCAACTATTGAAGACAGCTATAGGCGCCTTATTGCACCATCGATTGAGCGAGAAATTAGAAATGACTTGACTGAGAGGTCGGAAGAGGGCGCTATAAAGGTTTTCGCAGAGAATTTAAAACAACTTCTTATGCAGGCTCCAATAAAGGATAAAGTTGTTTTAGCTCTTGATCCAGGCTTTAGGACTGGCTGTAAGTTTTCTATTATTGATGGCATAGGAAAGGTGTTGGATGTTGGCGTTATTTATCCAACTGCCCCTCAAAACAAAACCGAAGAAGCGAAGAAAAAGCTGAAACCACTTATTGATAAGCATGGAGTAGAGGTTATTGCGATAGGAAACGGAACAGCTTCCAGAGAAACAGAACTTTTTGCGGTGGATATGATAAAAGAGCTTGATAAGCAGGTGTTTTACGTTATTGTAAACGAGGCTGGTGCATCTGTTTATTCTGCTTCAAAGTTGGGCGCTCAGGAGTTTCCTGATTATGACGTTGCCCTTAGAAGCGCTGTGTCTATTGGAAGACGGTTGCAAGATCCGCTTGCTGAGCTAGTAAAGATTGATCCTAAGAGCATAGGCGTGGGGCAATATCAGCATGATATGAACCAAAAAAGGCTTAGCGAATCGTTGGGTGGAGTTGTAGAAAGCTGTGTTAATAACGTGGGCGTTGATTTAAACACCGCTTCTCCGTCATTATTGTCATACGTTGCTGGCATAAGTGCTAGCATTGCGAAAAATATTTTGGAATACCGTGAGGAAAACGGAAAATTCACTAATAGAAAGCAGCTTTTAAAAGTAAAGAAGCTTGGGCCAAAAGCTTTTGAGCAGTGCGCAGGATTTTTACGTATTTTGGAGGCGGAAAATCCTTTTGACAATACATCGGTTCATCCGGAATCGTATCATATTGCAGAATCGCTTTTAAAACATTTGGGATATACGCTTAGAGACGTGTCTCAAAGACGGATAAAAAATCTGGAAAAGCAAATAAATAGCTATGATGAAATAGCAAAAAAATTGGAAGTTGGCGTACCAACGCTTAAGGATATAGTAAAAGAGCTTGAAAAACCCGGGCGCGATCCTCGTGATGATATGCCGGCGCCTGTGCTTAGGCATGATGTTTTGTCTATGGAGGATTTGACAGAGGGCATGATTTTGACAGGAACAGTGCGCAATGTCATAGATTTTGGGGCGTTTGTGGATATCGGCGTTCATCAAGATGGGCTTGTCCATGTATCCCAGATTTCCGAAAGGTTTATCAAGCATCCATTAGAAGCAATAAGCGTTGGGGATATTGTTAAGGTAATGGTTTTGGGCGTTGATATAGCAAAAAAACGCATTTCTTTGACTATGAAGGGCATTAAAGAGGAATAGCATTATTAAAGGAATGAAAACTTGTGGATGAAAATAATTATATTATGTGGTTGTCCGGCATCTCCGGCCTTGGTAATAAAAGGATAAAAGCGCTGATAGACGTTTTTGGTGGAGCCAAAAACGTCTGGAATGCGCCTGCGTCTGAATTGCGCAAATTGTCATGGCTGCATGAAAATAGCATAAAACAAATGCTTTCTTCAGGAAAGAATGACCAAATAAAAAGATTAAATGAAAAAATGTTCTCATCAGGCATAAATTTCATCTCAATATATGACGATAATTATCCAGAACTGCTTAAACAAATAAGCGATCCCCCCATCGGCTTATACATAAAAGGCGGTTTGCCTGGAAATAATTTTATAAATATCAGCATTATAGGTTCAAGGATTTCATCAGAATACGGTGTTATGGCCGCCTATGAGCTAAGCAAGAATCTGGCATCAAACGGCTTTACGATAGTAAGCGGTATGGCCAGAGGTATTGATAGTATGGCTCATAAGGGTGCGATCGATGTTAACGGCCAAACAATTGCAGTTTTAGGCAACGGGCTTGATATTTGCTATCCGCAGGAAAATATGAATTTGATGGCCGAGATAGAACAAAACGGGTGCTTGATTTCCGAATACCCCCCCGGAACAAAACCCCACCCGGCCAACTTTCCTGCTCGGAACAGGATAATAAGCGGATTAAGCAGAGGTCTGCTTGTTGTCGAAGCTGCGGAAAAAAGCGGCACCAATATAACAGTGGAGCAGGCTCTCGAACAAGGTAGGGAAATATTTGCCGTGCCTGGCAGTATTTTCAGCAAACTAAGCGCTGGAGTCAACCGGCTTATAAAAGACGGAGCATGCCTTGTCACAAATTATAAGGACGTCTTAGAGGGTTTAGGTATTGACACAGCGCATATAATAGAACATAATACAGTTGTTAATGGGAAAGATGAAAAGGAAACCTTGGATTTAAGCCAGGATGAAAGAACTGTTTACAACTGTATTGGTATTGAGCCTATCTTAGTCGAGGATATAGGTCAAAAGGCAAGGCTAGACATGCAGACGGTACAGTTTTGCCTAACGCTGTTGGAAATAAAAAATTGTGTAAATCGTTTGCCCGGGCAAAGATATATAAGAAATTTTTAGGCCGGGATTACGAAGGAGGTTTTGTGAGTGGCAAAAAGTTCGGCAGCGAAAAAAGAGACCGGCAGCAGCCGTGCCTCAAAAGCCTCAGCCGCTAAAACTGCTTCTGCAAAAAATTTGGTTATAGTTGAGTCGCCAGCCAAAGCAAAAACGTTAAAAAAGTTTTTAGGTTCGTCATATAAGATCGAAGCTTCTATGGGTCATGTGCGTGATTTGCCCAAAAGCGAGCTCGGTGTTAATGTCGAAAACGATTTTGAACCAAAATATATTACAATAAGAGGAAAAGGCGAGCTATTGGCAAAGCTGCGTAAAGAGGTTAAAAACGCCGATAAAGTCTATCTGGCGACAGACCCGGATCGTGAAGGCGAAGCCATTTCATGGCACCTTATGCATTCTTTGAAGCTCGAAGATAAAAAGGCAAAGAGAATAACGTTTAATGAAATAACGAAAAACGCAGTAAAAAGGTCGATAAAGGAGTCCAGAGCCATAGATATGTCCCTTGTTGATGCGCAACAAGCGAGAAGGTCTTTGGACAGGATTGTGGGCTATAAAATAAGCCCTTTGCTTTGGAAAAAGGTGAAAAAGGGCCTTAGTGCAGGTAGGGTTCAGTCTGTAGCGCTCAAAATTATTTGCGATAGAGAAGAGGAAATAGCTACTTTTGAGCCTGTCGAGTATTGGTCTTTGGATGCGGAGCTAAAAACTCAAAAGTCAAAAAAACTTTTGGCAAAGTTTTATGGCACGGATAAGGAAAAGATAGAGCTTACAAACCGTGAGCAAACAGAAAATATATTAAATGAGCTTGAAAAGGGCGAATTTTTGGTGTCGGAAGTTAAACGCGGTGTTCGGGTTAAAAAACCCAACCCACCGTTTACGACAAGCACATTGCAGCAGGAAGCATCAAAATCATTTGGCTATTCTACAAGCAAGGTTATGTCTATTGCACAGCAGCTTTATGAAGGTATTGAAATAAAGGGCGAGGGTATAACCGGTCTTGTTTCATATATTCGTACGGATTCTGTTCGAATTTCGGATGAAGCTTTCAGTGAATTAAAAACATATATTACCGATCTATATGGTAAAGAATATGTTCCTGACGAAAAGAACGACTTCAAATCAAAATCCCGATCCCAAGACGCTCATGAGGCTATCCGCCCCACAAGCATTTTGAGAACCCCCGAATCAATTAAAGAATCTCTGACAAAAGAGCAGTTCAAGCTATATACTCTCATATGGGAACGCTTTGCGGCGAGCCAGATGACACCGGCTGTTTTTGACACAGTTACGGCTAAAATCCTTAATGGCGCATACGTTTTTAGGGCTTCGGGCTCTGTTTTAAAGTTTGAAGGTTATAAAAAAATCTATAAAAAAGACGATGACGATGATGCAGGCGAAAG
>CAYVCG010000005.1:25878-39122 GCA_964449985.1 uncultured Defluviitaleaceae bacterium | reverse complement strand
GTCAACGATATTATGAAAAATAATTTCGAGGATATTGTAAATATTGGATTTACTGCAAAAATGGAAGAAAACTTGGATAGGGTCGAAGATGGCGGAATGGAATGGAAAGACATAATAAGGCATTTTTATCCTAAGTTTAGTGAGCAAATAAATGAGGCGGAAAGCAAAATTACTGAGGTTGAGCTGGCTGATGAGGAAACAGATATCGTTTGCGAATCATGCGGCAGAAACATGGTAATAAAATATGGCAGATTTGGTAAATTCCTTGCTTGCCCAGGTTTTCCGGAATGCCGAAATACTCTTCCGTTTTTTGAGGATACGGGCATAAGTTGTCCTTTATGTTCCTGCAAGGTTTTGGTCAAAAAAACAAAAAAAGGCCGGAAATATTATGGTTGTGAAAGAAATCCGGAATGTGAATTTATGTCTTGGAGCAAACCGACTGGCGAAAAATGTCCCGCATGCGGCGGTGTGCTCTTAGAAAAAGGCACAAAAAAACGCAAGGTTTATTGTGCAAGTCCGGAGTGTTCTTTTTCTAAAGATGTTGAGGATTAAGCAGCTTTTGGCTGCTTTTTCTTTTTTATATCCCCACTCCCAAAATAAAATTTGCTGATTATATAAAGAATTTTATTGTTGATAAAATTGTATAAATGCTTTTAAATATGTCAATATTAGAGATATAAGTGTGTCATTATTTAAAAGATTTTAAAAATTTGTAAAATAATAAAATTTCCTAATCAATTGCAAATTATAATTAAATATGCTATCATAATAATAAGCACAAGCTATGGTTGCAATGCCTAAAGTATAAAAATATTATATACTATATGATTAAAATGTTTTAATTAATATAATTAGATATATTTAGGGTTCAACTATATCGCTTAAAAAAGAAGTAGGGGGAAAGTCTAGGGGGGATTAAAATGGATAAGGACTTATTAGAACTGACGTGCGACCTTAAAGGTGTCATTCAAAACACTGATTTTGAAAATTTGGAGCTGCTTAATTGCGTTTGCAGAGAGATAGGAAGACAGTGCAGCTCTAACGTATTGTTGGTTAACAAGGCAGGGAAGGTTCTGTCTAATGTTTTGCTTGATGAAAATGAATCTCTTATTAACATTAGGCAATCGAAAGGTCACAATTATATCGATGCTCAGCTTAACGAGCAGTTGAAGCTTGTTTATGAGGCAAAGATAAACACAGGTTTAAACAGTTACTATATTAAAAATGCTACAAAAGAAGAAGTAAAAAAAGCAGTTGCTGCAATTTTTCCGACAATTGCGGTTGGTAAAAGAAACGGAACAATGATTCTTTACAAAACTGAAGGTGAGTTTACGCTTGATAACACGATCATTGCGGAATTTTGCTCTGCCGCTTTGTCTCTTATAATTGCGTATACTCAAAATGAAGAATTAGTTGAGGAATCAAGAAAGAGTGAAACTGTAAAGTCTGCACTTGGAACGCTGTCTTATTCCGAGCTGGAGGCTGTTGTTCATATCTTTCAGGAGCTCAATGGCATGGAAGGCTTGCTTGTTGCAAGCAAGATAGCTGATAAGGTTGGTATAACGCGTTCAGTTATTGTTAATGCCCTGAGAAAGCTTGAAAGCGCCGGGGTTATTGAATCAAGGTCGCTTGGGATGAAGGGCACTTATATTAAGGTTATAAACTCTTATTTAGTTGATGAAATGAAAAATTATCGAAGCTAGGTCATAAAATTCAAGTTTTCAAAGTATAAATTATAATAAAACCCCTGTCAAGTATTAAAATTGACGGGGGTTTAGCTTAAATAGAAATTTATTGATATAATATTCTTAGTAATTACATAAAAATAATTTTTATAGTACTTGCAATTAAATGCTCATATAACTATAATAATGTATATTATTCGTGTTTTTATGGGTGTTGTTATTTTTATTTAATATGTAATGAAAGGAGATGGATGGATGTCTGAAAGCAGCAAGAGGGATAAGGTTTATACTCATGAGGAAATATTTAATAAGCTCATGAAAAAAATGCTTAAATATCACCCTTCTGATGATTTTTCGCGTATTGAGAAGGCTTATTTACTTGCAAAACAGGCTCACGGTAATCAATTGCGTAAATCAGGCGAGCCATATATTATTCATCCCCTTTCTGTAGCGCTGATTCTGGCTGATTTGGAGCTTGATATAGAAACTATTGTTGCGGGTATTTTGCATGATATTATAGAGGATACAGAGTATTCTAGAGATGATATCGCGCGTATGTTCAGCGAGGAAGTTGCTCTTATCGTTGATGGTGTAACAAAGTTGGAGAAGATTGAGTATACTTCGCTAGAGGAGGAGCAGGCAGATAACTACAGAAAGATGTTCCTTGCTATGGCAGAGGATATTCGAGTTATATTAATAAAGGTTGCTGACAGGCTTCACAATATGCGGACGCTTAAATACATGTCTCCTGAGAAACAACAGGAAAAAGCTCAAGAGACGCTTGATATATATGCCCCTATAGCGCATAGGCTCGGTATATCAAAAATCCGTTATGAGCTTGAAGACTTGTCATTTAGGTATATAAATCCGACGGCTTATTATGAGCTTAAAGATAAAATCCAACGTAAACAATCCGAGCGTGAGGATTATGTTAATAGAATAGTTCAGGACGTTAAATTAAAAATGCATGAAAATGAAGTAGACTGTCAGGTTGAAGGCAGGCCAAAGCATTTCTTCAGTATTTATAAAAAGATGATAGGCCAGAACAAGACTCTTGATCAAATATATGATTTATTTGCTGTCAGGGTTTTGGTTGATTCCGTTAGGGATTGTTATGCCGTTCTTGGTATAGTTCATGAGATGTATCGCCCAATACCAGGGCGTTTTAAAGATTATATAGCGATGCCAAAATCAAATATGTATAGCTCTTTGCATAACACATTGATTGGGCCTGAGGGCGAACCGTTTGAGATTCAAATAAGAACCCATGAGATGCATAGAACGGCAGAATATGGCATCGCGGCGCACTGGAAATACAAATCAGGCAAAGGCGGAAAAGTTGAAGACGGTAGTGAGGAAGCAAAGCTTTCATGGCTCAGGCAGATATTGGAATGGCAGAGAGAGTATTCTGACAACAAGGAATATCTGGATGCGATTAAGTTTGACTTAAACGTTTATAAAGACCATATTTATTGCTTTTCCCCTAAAGGCGAAGTTATAAGCCTGATTAATGGTTCAACGCCTATAGACTTTGCGTATGCGATTCATAGCGCAGTTGGGAATAAAATGGTCGGGGCAAAGGTCAATGGAAAGATAGTAACGATAGATTTTGTTTTGTCGACAGGCGACCGTGTTGAAATTTTGACGAGCCAAAACTCCAAAGGTCCAAGTAGAGATTGGCTGAAAATCGTCAAATCAAGCCAAGCAAAGAGCAAAATTAATCAATGGTTCAAGCGTGAAAATAAAGAGGAAAACATGCTGCGCGGCAAAGAAATGCTGGAAAAGGGCGCAAAAAAGAAAGGTCTACAGCTTTCAGAATTGGCTACGCCAGAGCGCATTTCTGTAATTTTAAACAGGTTTAACCTTGTTGATTGGTATTCTGTCTGTGCTGCCGTCGGGTATGGCGGTCTGCGGGAATTGCAGGTTATAAACCGCTTATATGATGAATATCTGCGGGAAAACAATAAAAAAGTGGATAAGGAAGAGGCAGCTATTAAGCTGCTTACCCTTGATAAAAGTGATGATGAACAGAACCGCAGAAGAACAGGCTCTAAAAGCAGTGCAATTACTGTCAAGGGAGTTGGAGATATTTCCGTTCGCTTTTCGAAATGTTGCAGTCCTGTTCCGGGAGATGAAATCGTTGGCTTTGTTACAAGGGGCAGAGGCGTTTCTATACACAGAACGGATTGTGTTAACATAATAAATCTTGATGATTTGGAAAGGCACCGTCTTATTGAATCCGAATGGCAATTGCCAACTGGCGTTGCAGACGATGTTTATTTCCGTGCTGATATTAAAGTGGTCGGTGATGACAGAATAGGGCTGCTGTTTGACGTATCCAACGTATTTACTGAGCTGAAAATTGCTGTAAAATCCATTAATGCAAGGATTGTTAAGGGAGAAGCGCTGTTTAATATTGGTATAATAATAAAATCTAAGGAAGAGCTGGATAAAACTATGAAACGCCTTTTATCTGTGCAAGGAGTTCATGAGGCGGAACGCATTACAACATAATTCCGTTTAAGGAGAGATAAAATATGGAACCTATCGTTATCCAGGTTGGTTTTTTAGATGAAAACGTTTATATCATTTATGATGATAAAACAAAGGAAGGCATTATAATAGATCCGGGCGACGAGGCTCATAAAATAATACCGGCTCTTGAGGCTAGGAACATTAACATAAAAGCAATTTTGCTGACGCATGGGCATTATGATCATATCGGGGCTTGTGCAGAGGTAATGGAGTTTACGAAAGCGCCGCTTTACGCCGGGGCCAATGAGGTTAAGCTGTTAGAGGATTCTGAATTAAACCGTTCCGGAATAATGTCAAGGCGTAAAAACGAGATAGTCGTCGATAAGACTTTTAATGATGGAGACGTATTTGAAGTCGGAAGCATAAAGTTAAAAGTTATATTTACGCCAGGGCATACGTTTGGATCAGTATGTTATTATGACGAGGAAAATAAAAACCTATATTCAGGAGATACGCTGTTTTACCGCTCTGTCGGCAGGACTGACCTTCCGACAGGCAATGGAACAGAATTGGGGATTTCATTGAACAAGCTTATGCAGCTGCCAGACGATGTTCGGGTTTATCCCGGGCATGACCGCATAACAACTATAGGCTATGAAAAAAAGAACAATCCTTATATGAACATGTTTGATTTTTAAAGTGAATTTCATCTATAGAAGTAACAACTTAACTATTCATTCAAAGCGGTTCGTCTCTTTAAGTTTTTCGCCTATTTAGGCGAAAAATCTTTGATCGCTCACCTGAATGAACTTACGTTAATTGTTACTATTTTAATTAAAATTCACTATAATCGGAGGAAATATGTACTTTATTGTTGAGGGGCATAGCTTTGTTTACGATGTCCAGACTATTATACAAGTTTTTTATCCAAATGAAAAATATGCCATCGTTACCGAAATTGGCGAAGGCATTACCGTTTTAAGCCGCATACAGGCAGAAAACTGCTATGCGGCCGTTTTTGAGTCTGGAAAAAAAGTTGTTGAAAAAAGTTTGGAAATATATGATAATAACGTGAAGGCATTAAAACGGCTGATAAAGCTGACGATATGTGATTGTTTATCACGATTGACTGGAATGCGGCCGTCTTGGGGCATAATAACGGGCATACGTCCTGCAAAATCTGTGCATTCGTTATGGCGGGAGGGGATAAGCGATGAACAAATAAAAGCCCGTTTGGTTGATAGGTTTCTTGCCCTGCCTAAAAAAGCAGCGCTTGCTATCGAAATTGCTAAAGCCGAGGCCAATGTATTTAGGACAAGCCCGAAAAACAGTATTTCGTTTTATGCCGGTATCCCTTTTTGCCCGACAACATGCTTGTATTGCTCATTTGCATCATATCCGATAGAAAAAAATAGGGCAAAGGTAGATTCATATATTGATGCGCTTATGAAAGAGCTTTTATTCTGTAAGCAATATGCTGAGGGAAGATATTTAGAGAGCTTTTACATAGGCGGCGGGACTCCGACATCTTTAAATTCTCTACAGCTAGAGAGACTGCTTTATTTTATAAACGATAATTTCGACATTCAAAATATAAAGGAATTTACTGTGGAGGCCGGCCGGCCAGACACGATTACAAAAGAAAAGCTAGCTATATTAAAGAAATATGGCGCAACAAGAATCTCTGTCAACCCACAGACAATGAATGATAAAACGCTGCAATTAATCGGCAGAAGGCATAGCGTTTTAGAATTTGTGAACGCTTATGAGCTGGCAAGAAGCGAAGGCTTTGACAATATTAATATAGACGTTATACTTGGTTTGCCAGACGAAACGGTTGACGATGTCAAATACACTATGGAACGCATTTCCCGTCTTAACCCAAATGCCATAACAGTTCATACGCTTGCTATAAAGCGTGCTTCCGAGCTTAAACAAAGTCTTGCTTTTCAAAATATAGCAAAGCTTTCCGTTATGGAGGAAATGCTTTTGGAAGCCTCAGAAGCTTGCAGAAACATGGGGCTTTTGCCATATTATATGTATCGCCAGAAAAATTCGGAAGGCAATTTCGAGAATGTGGGTTATGCAAAGCCTGGTTATGAATGTGTATATAACGTTCAAATCATGTGTGAACGCCAAAACATAATCGCAACCGGAGCGGGAGCGTCCACAAAGATTGTTACGCATATAGACGGAGAAGACGAGTTTCGCATTGAAAGGGTATTTAACGTCAAAAATGTTGACGAATATATAAACAGAATTGATGAAATGCTTGATAGAAAACGAAAGGGTGTTTTATTATGATACAAGCGCCAAAAGGTACTGCTGATACGTTTGGAGCAGAGGTTTTTGCCTGGCAGCAGGTTGAAAATGTTATTAGAAAGCTTTGCTCTGATTTTTGCATAGGAGAGATAAGAACGCCTGCTTTTGAGTTCACTCATCTTTTTCAGCGTGGAGTGGGGGAAACCTCGGACGTTGTGCAGAAAGAGATGTTTACGTTTTTGGATCGCGGTGGCAGAAGCTTTTCTCTTAGGCCAGAGCTAACGGCAGGTGTAGCCAGAGCTTTTATAGAAAACGGTATGCATTCTCAGCCTCAGCCGACAAAATTGTATTATATAGGCAATGCTTTTCGGGCGGAGCGCCCTCAGAAAGGCCGTATGGTTGAGTTGCACCAGTTTGGCGTTGAGTTTATTGGCTCATACAGCGCTGCAAGCGATGCTGAGGTTATATCCGTGGCGTGGGAGCTTTTAAGAAGGCTTAACATAAAAAACATTGAGCTTAGAATAAACAGCTTGGGCTGCGTTGATTGCAGAGCGAACTATAATGCTGTATTAAAGAAGTATATAACGGATAATATATCAAAGCTTTGCCCAACATGCAACGAGCGCGCAGAAAAAAACCCACTTAGGATTTTGGACTGCAAAAATCCCGAATGCGGTAAGGTTATGGAAGATGCACCGTCTGTTTTGGATTGCTTGGATGAGGAATGCAGTAAACATTTTAACGACGTGCAGAAGTTCCTTACAGGTATGGGCATAACGTTTACTGTAGACCCAAAAATCGTCAGAGGCCTGGATTATTACACAAGAACGGTTTTTGAGTTTGTTTCCTGTGATTTAGGCGCTCAAAGTACTGTTTGCGGTGGTGGCCGCTATGACGGGCTTATAGAAGAAGTTGGTGGCCCTAAAATGGGTGCAAGTGGCTTTGGTTTAGGGCTAGAGCGTTTGCTAATTATTTTGGAGCAGCAGGGCAATAAACCATCGTTTAAACCGGCTAATGATGTGTTTGTCGGATATATCGGCGATGAGGGATTTAAACGTGCACAAACACTTGTATACGAATTAAGGAAAAAAGGCATTTCCGCAGAGACTGATACGTTAGGACGAAACGTTAAGGGTCAGATGAAATATGCGGATAAGTTGGGTTCTAAATATTCATTTATTATCGGTGATAATGAGCTTGAAACAAGAATGGTCAAGGTAAAGGATATGGCCACGGGCGAGCAGGTTAGCGTGCAGTTGGGTCTTATTGCGGATTTTATAAAAAGATAAAGTTTGGAGTGGAGGACAGTTATGGGCGAACTAATGGGAAGTTTAAAGAGAAGCCATATGTGTGGTCATGTGGATGAAACTATAGTGGGTCAAAGCGTTACCGTTATGGGATGGGTCAATAAACGCCGTGATTTGGGCAAGCTTATATTTATAACGATAAGAGACAGAGAAGGTCTTGTGCAAGTAGTTGTGGATGGCGATAAGGCAGAACCCTCTATTTTTGCGAAAGCAGAAACTGTTCGTGGCGAATACGTTATTGCCGTTAAAGGCATTGTCTGCGCAAGGGCAGATAAAGATATAAACCAAAATATGAGAACCGGCAAAATAGAAATAGCCGCTGACGAGCTGGTTATTTTATCCGAGGCAGAAGTTCCGCCGTTTCAGGTGGCGGATGAAGGCGTTAAAGAGGACATGCGCCTTAAATATAGGTATCTTGATTTAAGAAAACCAGAGCTTCAAAACAACCTAATAATCCGTCATAAAACGGCACAAGTAACGAGAAATTTTCTTTCGGAGGAAGGCTTCTTGGAGATTGAAACACCAATACTGGCCAATAGCTCTCCAGAAGGTGCAAGGGATTATCTCGTGCCCAGCAGGGTTTATCCGGGAAGCTTTTATGCCTTGCCGCAATCGCCCCAGATTTTTAAGCAATTGTTGATGGTTTCGGGCTTTGATAAATATTTCCAAGTAGCTAAATGCTTCCGTGACGAGGATTTGCGCGCTGACAGGCAGCCGGAGTTTACGCAGATAGACATGGAGATGTCCTTTATAAATATGGAGGACATAATATCCGTTAATGAAAGACTTATGCATAGAATTTTTAAAGAAGTATTAAATATAGACATTCCTTTGCCGATAAAACGTATGACGTATTTTGAAGCAATGGAACGGTTTGGTTCTGATAAGCCTGATTTGCGCTTCGGTATGGAATTAAAAAATATTACTGATATCGTCTCTGATACGGATTTTGTCGTGTTTAAATCAGCTATTGAGGCAGGAGGGTCTATTCGTGGTATAAAAGCGGATAGATGCGCGGCGATGCCAAGAAAGCAGATAGATTCCCTTGTGGAGTTCGTTAAGGATTATAGGGCAAAGGGCTTGGCTTGGATAAGCCTGCCGGAGTCCGGCGAGATTAAAAGCAGTATTTCCAAATTCTTTTCCGAGGAAAAGATGCAGGAGATAATAAACGCTTTTGATGCAAAAAAAGGCGATATAATTTTCATTTGTGCCGATAAAGATAGTGTAGTGTTTGATGCGCTTGGTGCGCTTCGTCAGGAAATCGCCAGAAGGCAAGGCTTGCTAAAACTGGATGACTTCAAATTTGTCTGGATTACTGAGTTCCCGCTTTTGGAATGGAGCGAGGAGGACAACAGGTTCTTTGCAAAGCACCATCCGTTTACTGCACCGATGGATGAAGATTTGCAGTATCTTGATTCAGACCCGGCAAAAGTTCGCGCAAAGGCGTATGACTTGGCTCTTAACGGCTATGAGCTGGGCGGAGGAAGCCTGCGTATTTATCAACAGGATATTCAGGAAAAGATGTTTGATATTCTTGGCTTTACGCCGGAACGTGCTCATGAAAACTTCGGACATTTAATAGATGCATTTAAATACGGAGCGCCGCCTCACGGAGGGCTCGCTTTCGGGCTGGACAGAATTGTTATGCTGCTTGCCGGATGCCAGGCGATACGCGATGTCATCGCTTTTCCAAAGGTAAAGGATGCATCATGCCCGCTTACAAACGCTCCCGGTGCTGTTTCAGACGTTCAGCTTAATGAATTGTGTATCAAATTTAAAATGTAGCTATGCGTTATTTTGTCGATATTATAAATTTAATATAAGAATGATAAAAATTTGTTGACTAAGAAGTAGTTTTTGTGTATAATCTATATGTTATACCAAAGAAGCGTAAATTGCTTTTTTGCAAGCTGAGCTACAGGCAACTGGAGGGAGGGAAAACCATGTCAGAGGTCAAGGTAAAAGATAATGAATCTTTAGACAGCGCTCTTCGCCGCTTTAAAAGAAACTGTGCTAAAGCAGGTATTATGGGTGAGGTTCGCAAAAGAGAACATTATGACAAACCAAGCGTTAGGCGCAAAAAGAAATCGGAGGCGGCTAGAAAACGCAGATATTTATAAGATTATTTTTGCGGTGTAATTTTTTCCTACCTTCATTTTCACATCTGTAAATAATTGACCCCTTTTATGAATTTCATAAAAGGGGTTTTATGTTTGGTTTTATAAAGTTGATTTAAAGATTTATCTTGATTTTTCGATAGTTGGTATAATCCGAACAAATTCTGCGTTGCTTTTTGTTTTTGATAAAATATCTAGAACCTGCTCCGTAAGCTCCACGTTATGCGTATTGCTTGCGGCTCTCCTGATTACATAAAGTGCGTCCAATTCCTCTGATGATAAAAGAAGATCTTCACGGCGCGTGCCAGATTTTACGATGTCTATAGCAGGGAAAACGCGCTTTTCTGACAGCCGTCTGTCCAAAACCAGCTCCATATTTCCCGTGCCCTTAAATTCCTCAAAAATAACGTCATCCATTTTGCTTCCCGTATCCACCAAAGCTGTTGCAAGAATCGTAAGAGAACCGCCGCCTTCAATATTTCTTGCAGCTCCGAAGAATTTTTTCGGCATATACAACGCCGCCGGGTCTAAACCTCCGGAAAGCGTTCTACCGCTTGGGGGTATCGTCAGGTTATATGCTCTCGCAAGCCTTGTTATGCTATCTAGCAGAATCACAAGGTCTTTCCCTTGCTCAACGAGCCTTTTTGCACGTTCTAAAACCATTTCAGCGACGCGCTTGTGATGATCGGGCTGTTCATCAAACGTGGAATATATAACGTCTGCATTGTCGGTTTCTATCGAACGCTGCATATCCGTAACTTCTTCCGGGCGTTCGTCTATCAATAGAACGATGAGATGAACCTCCTTATGGTTGACAGCTATGGCATTTGCTATTTCTTTAAGCAAAACGGTTTTACCGACTTTTGGCTGTGCAACAATCATGCCTCTTTGGCCTTTTCCTATGGGAGAAATGAAGTCTATGATTCGGGTGGAGCAAATTTGGGATTCGGTTTCAAGTTTAAGCTTTTCGGTAGGGTATATAGGTGTGAGATCTTCGAAGTTTGGGCGTTTTGCGGCTATGTCTGGCCTATCACCGTTGACGCTTTTTACAAGCAGCAACGCACTGAATTTTTCATTATCTTTTGGGATTCTAATGTTACCGCGAACAAGATCACCAGTCTTTAAGTTAAATCTTCTTATTTGAGAAGGAGAGATATATATATCCTTAGTTCCGGGCAAATAGTTTTCCATACGCAAAAAACCATATCCCTCAGGCAAAACCTCTAAAACACCTTCCTCAATTATGCCGCTATCAAGCTGCTCAAGAAGGTTTTGGCGTTGCTCCCGAAGCTCTTTTAAATCGGGCTTTTGTTGCTCTTCGGGAGGTTGTAGGGTTGTTTTTTCTTCTTCGTTCGATTCTAGCAAGACAGGCTTTTGTTCTTTTTCAGGAGGCTGTGTGGTCTGTTGCTCTTTCGGCTGTTGCTCCTTTTGTTTGGCTTCAACCAGCTCTATAAGCTCTGATTTTTTGTATTTTGTTATGCTTTTTATACCGTATTTCTTGGCTTCTTCACGTAATTCTACTAGTGAAAGTATACTTAATTCCATAATTGCCTCCTGATATTTTATATAAATGCAGTTGAGCGCCTTTAATATAGACGCAGTATTATTTTATGCTGCGGATTATAACTGCGGAATAATTAATTCTGTACCGATCTGCAATGATTTATCGTTTGAAATATTGTTAGCCTCCATTATATCCTTATACTTGCTTGAGCTGCCATATGCCTTTTGAGCTATTTTTGATAAATTATCACCTGATTTTAGTTTATACTTATATCCCGGAGTAGGTGTATCTTTTATTACATCGCTTTGCTGCGGCGTATTGACCTCAGGTTGAGGTTCAGGAGCGACTAAATCAGAGTCCGGCGTACCCATAGGCGTCATATCTTCTGGAGCAGTTACGACATCTTCGGGAGGGTTTGAGTTTAAAGCATATTGCTGTTTAATAGATTCATTTTCTGTTGTAAGCTCAGAAATCCTTTGTTGAAGTTGTTCATTTGATTTTGCAAGCTCATCATATCTCATATTGAGCTTATTAGCGGTGGCGAGCTTTTCTTTTGAAGTAGCAAGTTCATCGTTTAGAGAATTTATTTTAAGGATAAAAAAGGCAAACATTAAAAGCACAATGATACAGCTGGCTCCAAGAAAGAACTTATAGCTGAAAAAAAACTCTTTTGGGGAATTTGTATCAGGTTTTTCAGAATAAACTATATCCAGATTATCTTCATATCCGCTATCAAAGCTGACCGGCTGGACTTCATCATTCATTTTTATGACTTTCTGCCTTTGGGTTAACTGCTTGATAGCCTCCGGTTGCTCAAGATAACGTTTCGAATCATCTTTTTCGGAACCATCAGCCATGCTATTTATATATTCTATATAATCATCATCATAAGTATGACCGCCATCTTTCGAGCTTTCTTTAAGTACAGAGCCGAGAGCTGATCTTTCAATTCTTTTAAGTATCTCTGCGATGCTGCTATCCTCTTGATAGGGCTGCGTTTCTTTGACAGGCGTTTCTTCTTCCTGTATTTTAACATAATCATTAAACAGCCTACCAACAGCCTGTTTAGACAGTGTGTCATTATAATATGTATCTGTTGCATCACTTTCAACTGATTCTAAGATTTGTTCATTCTCTTGTTTATCAGTGGTATCAAAATTATCATCTTTATCTGTATAAGAATTTTTATCTATCAATTTGTATACCCCCTAAATATTTGTGTATATATTTGATTTTATCCTTTATTATAAGAAGTGTCAATCTTTTTATCCTTTATTTTATACGGTTTGTCATATTAATTGTTTTTTTGCCAATAAATTTTTTTATTAAAAATAGTCATACAAATTATTAAAATTACATAACATTACAGTATTAACCTATTTACATTATTAATAAAGTTTTATATACTATAATATATAAATATATAATGGCAAAATTAAAAGTTATTGCCATAAGAGACACCGTTGTTTTTTTGAGAAGAAGAAGGATGTGAATATTATGAAGATAGAGAAGATAAGCGATACACAGGTTAAGTTTATATTAAATCAAACTGATCTGACCGAGCGTAACATTAAAATAAGCGAGCTTGCTTATGGTTCTGAAAAGATGCAGGATCTGTTCCGCGATATGCTGGAGCAAGCTATGTATGAATGTGGTTTTCAGCCTGACAATAATGTTCCTCTTATGATTGAAGCTATACCGCTTTCAACGCAAAGTATTATGATTATAGTAACAAAAGTAAATAACTCAGAAGATTTTGATTCAAAGCTTAATCTAACGCCAAAGTCTAAAGACGAACGCAAGTTTGTAAAGCGTCCTATTATAGAAAATGTTAACTCCACGGCTATTGATAATGAAATGACTATATATTCGTTTACCTGCCTTGATCATGTTA
>CAYVCG010000005.1:15148-25778 GCA_964449985.1 uncultured Defluviitaleaceae bacterium | reverse complement strand
ACGGCTATTGATAATGAAATGACTATATATTCGTTTACCTGCCTTGATCATGTTACGAGCGCATCCAAGAGGCTTATAGGTAGGTATGGTGGGGCAAACAGCCTTTATAAGATGGATGGAAGGTATTATTTAATAGCTCATAGCAACAATGCTTCAAATATTAAAGACTTAGGCATAACTCTTGAAAATATTGAGTCTATCCTGTGTGAATATGGGCAAAAACATAATGCAACAACAATTGCAAAGTATTATATAATTGAGCACGGAGAGGCAATAATAAAAGATAATGCAGTTTGTCTATTAGCGAGTCTGTAATATATATTTATTTATTTATAATAACCCCCTTCTTATTTAAATAAGATGGGGGATTTTTTATTTGTTCGAACTACTTCATAAATTTCTGAGCCGCTTTAAGATTAGTTATAGTGCTGTTTGAGGCTTTGCTATTTTCCGCCTTTATTTGCTCATATATCTCTTTACGGTGGACAGAAATTTCTTTTGGAGCATGGATGCCTATTTTAACCTGGTCACCGGTTACACCCAAGATAACAACCTCAACATTGTCACCAATGATAATTGATTCTCCCTTTTTTCGTGTAAGTGCAAGCATTTGATCACTCATTTCATATGTACATAGATTAAGAAAATATTATTTCCCGAAAAATATCTTTTTCAATAGTTTTCGGGAAATAATATGGTATTTCACCATTTTTTATGGCTAATTTATTTGAACATATAATGTCTTACAGTATATTCCTCGTTTGTGCAAATGACTTGTTTGCCTTGTTTAAGCTCGTCATTAATAACAACAGGAGCCTTAAGGTTTACGGTAGCTTCCTTAACTTCATCCGGAATAACGGCTATGTTGTAGAAAACAAACTTGTTCGGGTCGTAGTCGCCCAAGCCGCTGATTTGCTCCGGATCGATAAGAGGGTTATAGTCTGGCATATATTTTACCATATTTACCATAACAAAAGCAATAGAAGGATCCTCAACGGATTGTAACCAGTAAAAAATACCTTCTAATTCCTTCTGTTCGTTTGGTTCTGCCAAAAGAACGAATCTGTGCAAATTTGTAAATCCAGGAACGCCTTCTTTAAATTCAATTATTTTGCTTTCGTCGATTTGGATTTCTCCGAAATGTTTAGTGTTGAGTGTCATAGCATCCTCCTAAATTCTTATCTGATAAAGTCAGCCAGAGAGGTTTGCATTATGCTTCCGCCGGCTTTAAGAGCCATCTGGTAAACATAGTTTGCTGCATTTAGATTCATCGTAGCGTCAAGATAGTTTACATTTTCATTATCCGACATAAGCTCAGTATAACTTAAGTTGTCTTGCTTAAGCCTGCTTTGAATCATATCAAGCCTGTTCATCTGGCTGCCGAGTTGGGTATACTCTTTCGAGACCTGGGATGTATGCTTCTCTATTATTCCAAGCATATTACTAAATGCATCGTGTAAAACGCCGTTGTATTGTTGTTTTTCTGTTTTTGTATGTTCAGCAACGGCTTCGTCAAGTTTTTCGCCAGTTAAACCTTGGCCTTTATAATACTCAACCAACTGCTCGGTAGGCGTTAATGACATGCTGTTTACAAGCTGCAACATTGATCTCAAATCACCATACATCGAAGCTGTTAAACTATCTTTTGCCTGATTGTTTATTGTCACTCGTGTATTAACACCAAATTCATATTGAATATCCTGCCCAGCCGCGCTATACGTTTTACCTGTAACATTATCTTTACAGTTAAAGTATATTTCAGGGTTAAGATCCCCTTTTTGCAGACCATCTTTTTTATAACTTATATCAATACTACCGTTGGCGTTGGCATTGATTTGATCCAATGCGTTTTTCCCCAGGATAATCTCTCCGGTATCCTTTATGTAGTATACCTCGTTATTTGCAGGATTATACGCCGCAGCGGTAGGGGATTGGATTTCAGTTATTGTGAAAGTATTTACAACAGGATTGCCGGCGGCATCAGTGATTGATATGCCAAGGCCGGTTGCGCCGGTGTAAGGAAGCTTAAATTTATCAACTTCTGTAACGGTCGTTTGCAAAGTTACTGGATCTTTGATAAAGGCTTTTGCATGTTCAACATTCCCCGATGTTAAGGTTTGGGATATATTGTAGCTTGCGCCCGGTTTGTCAGCTGTTATTATAGGCGGCTTATCTGTTCTGTAACCGGAAAAGACATAACGACCTGTATAAGTGACATTCATTTCGCTTTGCATCTGCTCAAAGAATGATTGTAATTGTGTTGCGAATGTTTTTTTGTTATCAATGTTATAGTTATCTGATGAGCCTTCTGTACATAGTTCTTTAATATCCTGCAACGATGTCATAGTATTGTCCATAGCTTGCTCTGTTATTTCCATCCAAGAAAGACCTTGTTTAACATTTCTCAAATACTGCTGCGTTTCTGAAATATTTGTTCTAAATTTTAAGGCTCTGCTTGCGATAATAGGATTATCAGAAGGCATCTGTATTTTTTTTCCGCTTGTCAATTGCGTATACAAATCATTTACGTTTGCCATGTTTCTGGATATATTAAGAATCATTCGGTTTGTTGTCATTTGGTTTGTTATTCTCATATTACAAATCGCTCCTTTTTACAATCTTATACGCCGAGCCTATTTATCGTCATATCATAAATACTATCTATAATGTTTATTAGCTTTGCCGCTGCCTGATACTGTTGTTGGTATTTAATCATACTTATCATTTCTTCATCTATAGAAACGCCGGAAACAGATGTTCTTTGGTTATCAATAGTTTTAGTAACGTCTGTATAGTTTTTAGTAAATTTCTTAGCTTGGTTTAAGTCAATACCCAATTCGCCTGTCATGCCGATGATATAATCTTTTATATTACCCTCAAGGAAAAGGGATGAATCTTCCATAATTTTGCTAAAGCCCAATATGACTTTATTATCGCTCTGTCCAATAGTAGAACCTATTGAAGCGGCTAATAATTCCGGTTTCGCTAAAAGCTCTGAGTTTACAAAAATATTGTCCGCTGTCATATTATATATATTGTATTTAGGGTCATCTATAGATATTTCATTTCCGTCTTTGTCCTTATATGTGAAGAACAGAGTCCTTAAATTATCGCCTTTTAGATTATAGCCGTCGATATGGCCTGTAACGCCCGGTATGCTACCACCGTTCATATATTTGCCTTCATTAATCGCCTTTGCAAACGTTCTTACAAGGTCGTTTAAGCGGCTCATATAATACGGGATGCCTTTGTAGCTTGATGTTTCGCCCAAAGATAACTTTGCACCGGCAGCGTTAAATAAATCAGTGGTTTTTGGATTGGCGATCATTACTTTAGCCTGATTTGTCGCTGGGTCATACGTATAGCTGGTATACTGATAATCTACGGCTCTTCCTGTCGCTGGATCGAAAACGGAAATCTTGCCTCCGGCAGTATTTAAATCTACTCTGCTTCCTGCCGGGATATCAATGATCAATTCTCCAGTTGTGCTGTTATAAGACTTAGTAGTTGCATTTTTTATATAGTTTGCATTATTTCCATCACGAACTTCAATAAGCCCTTTCAGCTCGCCTTTAAGAGACGGGCTGTATACATCAAACTTGGTATTGGAAATAGCCCAATATATATCATATAATCCAGCATTATCCTCAGGATTGTAGTATACATTAACAGCGTTGCCTGAAGCATCTGTCGTCTTTCTTTCTTTGCAAACAAGAGTTTCCAATTGAGAACCCTTAACAAAATCATGACCGTTAATCATAACAACGAATTCTTTTTGGCTTTTTCCTCTGTTTTCAGGTTCTGGATATTTTCCTGCTGCATATTCCTCATTGCGTTCGATTTCGCTTACTTCAACGTTCACAAACTTTGAAAGTTCGTCAACAAGGTTCGCTCTGGCATCGCGCAAGTCATTAGCCCTAGAACCGTCAAGCTCAAACGTGATTATTTGGTCATTAAGCGAACGTATTTGCTGACCAATACTATTAATAATGTTTACTGTAGCTTTTACATCAGTGTTTATATCTCTCTGCTGCTTTTTTAAAGCGTCGTATGTATTCTTTAAAAAAGTAGTCATAGAGGTTCCAAGCTGTGTAACGTTGGTTCTAAATGTTTTATCGTTTGCGCTTGTTGCCAGATCCTTCATTTGATTGAAGAAATCAGTAAACTGGGCTGTTAGGCCTGTTCCTGAAAGCTCATTAAACACACGCTCCGTAAGCGATAACAGGGTTGATTTAGTGCTATATTCTCCAAGGACACTGGATTCAGACCAATATTTCTTGTCCAGATAAAAGTTGCGAACTTGGTTAACACCAAATATTTCCGCTCCTGTTCCAACCATTCCCTTGCCGTTATAGAATGTCAGAGGAGTCGTTGCTCTTTGTTCAATAACTTGGCGAGAATAACCTTTTGTAGACGCGTTAGATACGTTATGGGAAACTGTGTCAAGACCACCTCTAGCCACAAATAGAGCCGACGTTGCCACATTAAATTCAAAAAATGATGATCTCATTTTAAATATTCCTCCTTACGGCCGCAGGCGCGGCCTTCTTTCACAAAGCCGATTATAAGCCGACTCTGCCTGTTCCGTTTACAATTTTATCGATCATAGAATCTATTACGTTAAGCATCTTTGCAGAGGCATTGTATGCGTGCTGATATATCAGAATGTTTTTCATTTCTTCATCAAGGGAAACTCCTGATATCTGTTTTCTTTTATTATCAATTTGGGTTAAGAGCTTCATTTGCTCATCCAGAAATCCTTTTGCTTCGTTGGTGTCTATCGCTGTATTTGTTATAAACTGCCTATAGAAATCGTAAACATTTATTGGTTCGTCAGTTCCTATTGCCGTAAACTTATTTCCTTCCGCATCCACCCAGCCCTTTTTCCATTTGCTCAGCAAATCCATCAAAGAGTTTTGATCCCCGATATCGCCTGAGAAGGAGAGGGGTATTTTATCATAATCACGAGCGTTTAGGATATCCGGGTTTACCATAATGTTACCAATGGAATATAGAGAATATGGATTTGTAGGATCCTCCGCGTTATAGTCATCCCCATTAAACCTGGGCATATTTTTCCTGACGAATATTTCAGTAAACTGAGAGCCATCAAGGCCGAAAGGAGCATTAGCCGGATCTTTTTCCAAGGTAGTCGGGTCATATGGCGATAGTGCGTTGTTTATCATCGTTACAATACTATGAACAAGCGTATCAAATTCAATCATAACTTTAGGGATTTGACAGTTTGTAACGCTAAAATACATTTTTTGACCATCGGGTGTTGTAGTGTCTATTTTATCCGGTGACATAGTATAGTTCGCCGGGCTAAAACCTCGCGAGATCATAAGCCCCTTTAAGCTGCCGCAATCATTATCCTGCAAGCTACCAACGTTTGTTGAGAATTTAAAGAGAGGCCTTGCATTGGCGTTTGTCGGGTCATAATTAAGTATTTTGCTGCTGGTTGTAAAAACAGGCTCAACAAAATTGCTTTTGGAGGCACAATATCTAAGACCAAGCTGGTTTTGGAGGCCGTTTACTAATAACTCATCGCCATCTTCAGTCAATATATTAACAGTTCCATTGGGCTGTTCTTTATACGTTATGCGAATAATGCTGTTCAATTCGTCCAGAGCAAGGTTTCGGCTGTCTCTATAGTCGTTTGCGTTGTCTCCGCTTGATTCCGCTTCGGAGATAAGTTTGTTCAGCTTATTTACTTGAGTAACAAGCGTGTTAATATTCTGAACCGATTTTTTAACCTGATCGTTCAGGTTTTGCTGATATTCCAAAAGGCGGTCATAAACGTTGTTAGCCTTTCCGACAAAACTTACTGCTGTGGAAATAAAGTTGCCTCTTGCATCAAGACCAGAGGGATTGATGGTAAGCTCATTTAAAGCGTTCCACATATCGTCTAGTATAGATGAAAATTTATATTGGCTTTCTAATTCGCCTATAATAGTGTCTATTTCAAGGCCGGTTGAATACTTAACGTCATAGAAAGATGTTTTGCTTACTTCCGTTCTATATGAAACATCAAGGAATTTATCTCTTATTTGGCGTATGGAGGCAATATCCGTTCCTAGCCCAACCTGCATAAGGCCAGAACCGTTGCGCCCTATTGTAAGTGAATGAAAATCTTTTTGAAGAACTTGCTGACGAACATAACCCGGTGTCTCGCTATTGCCCAAGTTATGCCCAAGGACATAAAGCCCAGCTTGCGCAGCGGACATACCGCTAGCGGCGACTCCTAAACTTGATATACCTGACATTTTGCTGCCCCCTCTAATTTTTTGCGTCGAATAGGTTTCCACCTGGCGTTATTTGTTCGCCCTTGGCAGAGAATACTGTTGGTTGCGCATCAAACGTGCTTCTAATAACGTTCATGGAAAAATCTATATATTCAAGAGCATTTTCAATCAACACTCTGTTTTGCTCATTTAATTGTTTTAGTTCGGAAAGCGTTTGTTTAAGGTGCTCTGCCACATTTTTCAATTCTTGGCTTTCTGGTTTATCACTAATAATATTTGCTAAAGAAGCCAAAGTTATGTTGGATTCTTTTTCATTTAACACATACGATATATCTTTTATTAATGAAAGCCTCTTTCTTTCGAGCCTTTGAATCTTTCCCGCCATCAGGTTTTCTTTTGAGGTTAGCTCTTTAAGATTGTCAGTATCGTTTTTGATTACGTAGTCTTTTTTAATTTTTGATAGATCAACAAGCTCATCATAGAGTTTTGATTCCTCTTTCAAAACATCTAATAGTTCGTAGATAATGCCTGACATTTATTTCACCACCTGATTTTAGTATCTATAAAAAACGAGGGCATATTCTAAAAAAACTTGGAAAGCATAATATGGTGACTGATATAATAATCGGTCATAATCTGCATCCTTGCTTTTTAGACTTGCCCTTAAATATAGCTTTAATGAAATGCTATTATAATTTAATTTTTATTTTTTGTGATTAACAGTTTTAATGAACAGGGAAACCCCTGTTCATTAAAACACCCAGTTTAAAACGCACATAATATATATCGTCAGTAGATTAGTTGTTAAAAAGACTAGAAATAATCTTATCTGCTATGCTGGAAGAGCTAAGTTCATAACCTTCTGTTTCCAACTTTTTGGTAACGTCCCTAACTTTATCTGCTCTAATATCGGGGACTTTTGATAAAACGTTTCTAATGCTTTGAAAGTCTTTGGCTTGCGTTGACAGGGCGACATAGTCTCTTTTTTCTTCCGCCCTTGAAACCCTCATTGTGCGTAAACTTTTAGGCTGTTCATATACCGCATAGCTTTTGTACACACTATTAACTATCATACCCCTAGCACCTGCCTTCCGTTTAATTTATGCCTATGTCTCTATAAATAATGTTTCTAACAAAATGCTGTACATTTTTTATATCGGCATGTTTGAGTACAAATATTACATTTTTTTGATTTTATGAAAAAAATTTAAAAAGAAATTATTACATAACTCGACAAATTGGGAGAATATGTCACATCCAGGATTGCTGAGTTTTTGCCAGCGTAACTGAAAAAACTTGCGTTGCGCCGTGTGATAAAAGGATTCCTGCGCATTCATTTAATGTGCTCCCTGTTGTATATATATCGTCAACAAGCATAACTGCTTTACCACTAATTACCTTACCGTCTTTAAGAACAAATGCTCCTTTAACATTTTCCCGCCTTTTATCATGTGTACACATACTTTGCTTTTGAGTCTCCCGTATTCTTACAAGATTATTTGTTAGTAGCTGTATACCCATTCTTTCCGAGAATAAAAAGGCCAGCTCTTCTGCCTGATTAAAACCGCGTTCTTTTAACCTTTTACTGTGCAGGGGTACAGGGATTATTATATCCGCATGGTTGGTTATAGCGAGCGCTGTTTTCCTTAATGCCAAATCCACTAACCCCTCGGCATAATCCTTTCTGTTAAAGTATTTAAAGCTATGAATTATGCCTCGGATAGGTTCCTCATAAAGCAAGAAGGAATAATTCGTTTTAAGATTGCTTTCATCGGAATTTTTGCAATCCACGCAATATGTTTCCTCGCCATCTATGTGCGCTCCGCATTTGGCGCATACGGGCGGCAAAATAAACCTGACAGATTCTTCACACTCCGAACAAAACCAAGGCGGTTTGCCAATATCGATAATGCTGCCGCATATATAACATTTTGGCGGATACAAAAATGATAAAGCTTTGCCAAAAACTTCTTTCAAGGTGTTCATATCCATTGCACTTCCTAAAAATGCTAGTCATCGCATATTATAAAATCTTTCATTTTAACAAGCCTATATGCAAGTGCAGAATATCTGCTTATTTCCCTATTGTTATCAACCATTTTAAAAACTGTTTCAGGTGTTCCAACGAGTACAGCGAGATGTTTGGCTCTTGTAAGTGCTGTATACAAAAGATTTCTGCTTAAAAGCATCTGCGGGCCGCTATGAACAGGGATAACGACAACCTTGTATTCGCTGCCCTGAGACTTGTGTATGGTTATGGCATATGAGAGTTCAAGCTCATCCAGTTGGGTATAATCATAATAAACCACTTTGCCATCATCAAAAACAACCTTTATCGTTTCATCGGCATCGTTTATTTTATCAATTATACCTTCATCACCGTTAAATATACCCAGGCCTTCATCTTCAACTCTATTTATGTCGGATTTACTAAAAATTCGCCACGAAATTGTATAATTATTCCTGATTTGCATGACCTTATCGCCCTCGCGGAAAATAATGGAACGAAATTCCTTTTCGTGTTTGTTCTTATGAGGGGGGTTCAGCTTTCTTTGCAAAACTGAATTCATGTTTATAACGCCAAGCGTCGATTTTCTCATAGGCGTAAGAACTTGGATATCACGCAGTTTATCACAAGAGGCATAATCTGGCAGTCTTTTCGAAACAAGAGATATTATTATTGAAAGAACTTCATCCATATTGTTGCGTTTCAAAAAGAAAAAATCCTTTGTTTTGTCATCAAGATCAGGGTATTCACCTTTGTTGATTTTATGAGCGTTAAGAACTATAGCGCTTTCTTGAGCCTGTCGGAATATTTCTGTTAGCTTTGAAACATTAATGATGCCAGAATTTATTATATCCTTTAAAACGTTGCCCGGCCCGACAGACGGAAGCTGATCAGCATCACCGACAAGTATGAGCCTTGCTCCGGGCGGTATTGCTTTCAAAAGCGTGTGCATAAGAACGATGTCTACCATAGAAGTTTCGTCAATGATTACGACGTCTGCTTCAATTTCTGGAGGATCATCATTACTGTAAAACTGATTGCCGCGTTCGGTTGAAACATTCAGCCCCAAAAGCCTATGAATTGTTTTGGCTTCTTTGCCTGTGGTTTCTGTCATGCGTTTGGCAGCTCTGCCTGTAGGAGCGGCAAGCTCAATAGTAAAGCCGTCTCCTTCTAAAATGTTGATAATTGTTCTAATCGTTGTTGTCTTACCCGTGCCGGGCCCACCCGTTATAACTAAAACGCCGCTTCTAAGCGCCTGGATAACAGCTTCCTTTTGATCGCTGCCAAGACTTATGCCCTCGGATTTTTCAATCGCTTCGACTTTAGCATTCTCGTTAAATTCAGAAGGGGTGAAATTAATCGATATTTCCAAAAGCCTTTTGGCAGTATAGCTTTCGGCATAGTGGAATGAATGAAGGTAAATCGCCGCATCATCGCCAATACGTTCGCGCCATAGCTTTCTCTCCATCTGCATCTCCGCAAGACAGTTTTCCACAAGCTCCCGCGAAACATCAAGCATTTCCGCCGCCTGCTCAATTAAAATGCCTTCCGGCAAAAACACATGGCCGTTTGATGTGGCTTGATAAAGCGTATACTGGACACCGCATTTTATTCTGTATGCAGATGTCTTCTCAAAACCGGCCTTAAATGCTATATTGTCTGCAATAGTAAAGCCTATGCCAAAAATATCCTCAGCAAGACGGTATGGATTGGTTTTAACAACGGTGATAGTGTTTTCTTTGTATTTGTTGTAGATTTTAAGGGCGTATACGGGCGAAACTCCAAGGCTTTGCAAAAATAAAACTGCTGTTCTTTGCTCTGATTGTTCTTTGAAAATCGTCCCTATTGTGAGCGCCTTTTCGAGTGTTATACCTCTAACTTCAGAAAGCTTTTCCGGAAAATCTTCTATGACTGCGAACGTGTCTTCCTTAAATCTATCGACTATTCTTTTGGCCAATCGTTCTCCAATGCCTTTTATAAGCCCGCTGCCCAGATATTTTTCAATCCCTCTAAGGGTTGATGGCGTATTTCTTTGAATAGTTTGGACATTGAATTGCAACCCATAAGACTGATGCATAATAAAGCTTCCAGAAACAATAATATCCTCGCCCGCGTGAATCGACCCGGTATATGCCACGCATGTGATTTCTCCTTCAACGGTTTCTATATCGGTTTTTGCTGGAATTATGGAAAAAACTGTGTAGCCGTTTTCTGGATTTTGGTATATAACGCTTTCGATCACGCCTTCCAGCTCTATTTGCTCATTACTCATACAGACACCATCCGAAATCATGCAAGTATTCCGCCATTAAAGCAACGACGACCGCTTATTTAATTATAATGCCAAAAAAGAAAAATATCAACATTAAAACGTAAA
>CAYVCG010000005.1:0-15048 GCA_964449985.1 uncultured Defluviitaleaceae bacterium | reverse complement strand
ACCGCTTATTTAATTATAATGCCAAAAAAGAAAAATATCAACATTAAAACGTAAAATTTAACGTGAAAAGGCGCGCAGTTGTCGACAAACTGCGCGCCTTTTGGCATATCATGTATTATGAAATAATTTCCTGAATACTGTTTGTTAGAGGTTTCAAAGAACCTTTTTCCCACATAAACACTTTAAGCTTATAGCCTTGCAGTGATTGTTCGATATTCTCGAATATAAGATTAATATCGCTGCGTTTTTTGGCTTCAAGTGTGAGATCGTTCTTTTGGATTGCGACAAGCTTGTTTTGTGCATTGTCATATAGAGCGGTAAACAAAACGACTTCAATCGCTTCATCTGTTTTATTATATGGAGCAACTGTTACTTTAAGTGTGTTTGATTCATACGTCAAATCAACAATTTCCAAATCAGGATATGCTTCTTCTTGAACTGAAGATACAAATTCATATTCGCCCGGCAAAACGTCAAAGTATACATACTTGGCATCAGCGTCAACAAAAGTTATGCCGTTTGCGCTTGAAGGAGTGTCGCCAGCAAATATTGCCGTGCCGTTTGCAGTTATGTATGCATTATCGCTGTTAATACGAGGAACAGCAACACGAGCCACTGTGTTTTCCGGTGAAGATAAATTCATAACATATTTAGAATCCACATATTCCAGATTAAATCCAATATCACCTTTTATTGAAGGAATTGTAACATTAACAGACGTTAAATCTCCCATAATAGGGGTCACTCTGTATGTATCGTATCCAGGTGTTGTGGGGTAAATACCTGCAACATATTTATTAAGCAAGGTAAGCGGACCGCCAGACCATGCATGGTTTTTCGTTCCAAGAACAAAGAAGTCTTCCCACAGAGTGGAGTTTTCATTTGCAACCAATGAAGCATAGCGGTCTTTCATACGAGCCATCGCTGCTTCTGGATAGCCCATAACAAATAATGATTCCAAAACATAGCCTTCCATATAAGGTGTAGAATACTTCACAGTTTCAAGCACGTTTTTGATAATAGGATAGTGCTCTGGTTTTGCAAGACCTGATAAAACAGCCATTGCGTTAGCGCGGTCATCAAGGATAGTACCGCTTCTATAACCGTTGCCTTTCCAGAATTTAGATTCAAAGGTGTTTTCTATGCCAGCCATTTTTTGAATAAACCAAGGTATATCCTGCTCATTTCCGGTCATTTCGGCCATTTGTATAGCTGCTTTACATGCGAGATAATACCATGTCGGGCCAAGGATTGCTCCGTCTATGTTTGCGCCGTGGTCATACCATTCCCAGTTGCCACCTCTGTTTATTAAGGAACCGTCAGCATTAAAGCTCCAAAGCTTGAGATAGTTGCGGACAGGCTCATATGCAAGGTCTATAACAGAAGTATCGCCAGTGAACTGATAATACTGCATTATCATGCCTTCGGTGCTTATAGCGTTTAGAGACTGCGAAGGCAATTCGCTGGAATGAGCTCCAGGAACGTTTCCTATTAATATATTTCCGGCACGGTTACGAATAAAGTTGTCTATAGCTTTTTTCAAAAACTGTGCTCCGTTTTGGTCAAGAGCGTAGAACACCTGTGGGGCTTGCGAGCTTACGTCACCAATCCACTGGCCTCTTTCTCTGTCCGGGCAGTCCATAAAGTTATCACGCATACAAGCGATGAGTGTTCTTTGCGCTTTCTCTGCAAGCCTTATATAGAAAGGATCGCTCGTTTGTATAACGGGAACAAGCTCTGTATCGCATGCAGATTCACGATATTTCAGCTCAAGTATTTCAACGCCTTCTGGGATGGTATAAATAACCTGTTCTCCAAACGCCCAATCAAGCGCTTCAAATTCCTGAACGCCTTCTTTTATTATGTATTCAACACGATGACCTCTATAAAGGTTTCTATCATCGCCGGGGCCTCCCGGGGTTGCATAACGGTCTGTCCTTATATCAATTTTTTGCCCTGCTAAAGCGGCTGGTGCATTTATCTTTAAATAAGGCGTAGTTTGAGCACCGTATGGAAGGTTCATTGTTATTTTTGTGCCTTCTCTTACTATGTCATTTGTATAGTTCAAAAGCTCGGAATATTTCCAAAGTGGTATCGGACGCTTTTCCAATTCTCCCCATGGGGCTGAGCCTGCATTGCCTTTTTGCGATGCTGCTATCCAAGCTGAATCATTAAAGCTTGGCTGAGTCCAGTCTGATGCAAAATCCAGTCTTGCATCAAAGCCTATATTATATCCTCCATAAAGGTATGAAGGCTGTTCGCCTGAGGTTGAGGAAAGATAAGCGGGGTGTGGAATCATTTTCCATGTTTTGTCACTATTTATGCGAATATCGTCAATTATTGCGCTTAAAAGCATACCACCGGCGCCGCTGTTAACGTTGTTACGGCCTTGGTTGTCCCAGAACCATACTAAAACAGCAATCGTGTTATTTCCTTCTTTTAAATATGAAGCAATATCAACTTCGTCATAATATCCTTTTCCGGGAGCGGGGCCACGGTTTAAGCCGCCTTCAAAGACAACCATTTCTCCGTTTATCCACATATAATATTTAGAGTCAACTGCTATATTAAGCTTTGCGCTTTCGGGAGCGTTATCCAAAGCAAAGCTTTTTCTAAAGCACATCCACTGATTGTTTGGGCCTGCTTGCGTTTGCCAAATCCATTTTGCATTGCCAAAAGTTGAATCGGGGTCTTCCGGCAGTTCTTCCTCAATATCCGGGCTAGGCGCGCAAGACCATGCTTCAAGCTCGCATATGCGGGAATATCCGTCTATGGTAGCAGTTATGTATATTCGTATAGCAGACGTTAAAATCGGGTCAAAGGTAAACTCGTTCCATACTTTGTTGTTATTTGTGATTGTTCCTCCGGGAACGGTTTTCCAAGTTGAATCCTGAGCCAAGTATTGCACTTGAAAGGCTCTAAGGCCATATTTGGTTGTAATTGTGTCAAGGGTTGGGATAGTTTGCCCAACGTCATCGGTAATACTGAACAAGTTGATTTTGTTAATAAGCTGCCTGCCTTTAAATGTAACCTGATACCAATCCGGATAAGCGTTTGGAGTGTTGTCATTCCAGAACGTGCCTGAGCTTCTAACGCCGTTGACTGCGTTATACGGCGAAAAACCGGCGGGATGGCTTGACGATGCTTCCGGTAGGCCGCCGTTTCCTGGTAAAGCGACGTTTTCGCTTATGAAATCCGGGTCTGGGCTTGGCGCACAAGACCATGCCTCGATTTCACTCAAGCGTGAATAACCGCTGGCATTGGTGATAACAAGGCGAATAGCACGAGTTGTAATAGGCTCAAACTTAAATTGAACCCATACATGATTGTTGTTTACAACGCTGCCGTTCGGAATAGTTTGCCATACCTTACCGTCAAAATATTGCACTCTAAAATCTTTGATGCCATAGTTCTTAAATGTAGTATCCAATGTCGGCATTGTTGCGCCAACGTCGTCCGAAACAGTAAAGACATTGATTGTGTCGATAACTTCACGCTTCACAAAGCTTACTTGGAAAATATCCGGATAAGAGTTTGCTGTTGCGTCGTTCCAGAATAACCCCGTGTTTCGAACTCCGTCAATAGCGTTATCTTCCTTGAAGCTTTTTGGGTTGCTGTCCGGCGGCATTGTTGATGAAGTGGTCGCTATAGAGCCACGGGAAGCAAGTGCAACGTTTTCCGACACAAAATCCCGGGCAAACGCTACCGACCCAAACATTGCTGACAGCAGCATTATTTGGGAAAGCAAAAGCGCAGAAACTTTTTTTAACATGCTTATTCCTCCTATTTTTAAATTTGTTTAAATAAAACGATAAACCATAAATAAATTATATCATAATACAACATATATATCAATTATAATTAATAAAAAGATTATTATATTTGCTATAAAAAATAGATATAAGTGCATGCTAAAACGTCATATTGACCATATAAAAAATAGGTTCGTGAATTGCAATATTTCTTTTGCAATTATTTTTTAACAACCATTGACAAATTCATTTAAAAAATGTTAAAATCTAAACCAAACATAGGAGGAGTAGCTTGATGTTTACAAAAAACCATTTTTTTAAGATTAATTATAAAATGTTTTCTGTCGCTATTTCATTCTTTGTTTCAATTTTGCTTTTATATTATTCTTTAATATTTATACATTTTCTATTTTAATAATTAAAACAATAAAAGTGTGAATCACTGTTTATTGTTTTTTTTTGCAAATTTGTTGGTTCGGAAAGACATTGTAAAGGAGGAACGGCTCTTATGTTTATGAGAAAGGATTTGCTGGGGCTTAGAGATTTAACAAAGGAAGAAATAACACATATTTTAGAAACGGCTGCGGAAATGAAGGACAGGATAGACAATCCGCTATTACGTGACGATTCTTTAAAGCATTCCAGCATTGTAACGCTGTTTTATGAAAACAGCACAAGAACAAAAATGTCATTTATGATGGCGGCAGAATATTTGGGTGCGAAGATAGACGATCTTGCTATTTCGACCAGCAGTACGAATAAAGGTGAGAGCCTTGTCGATACCGGTGTAAACCTTGATCAGATGGGCATAAATATCATGATTATACGTCATGGAATGACCGGCGCGGCGCACCTGCTTGCAAAAAACGTTAATGCTTCTGTTATTAACGCAGGAGACGGCACGAATGAGCATCCTACACAGGCTCTTCTTGATTTGTTTACAATAAGAGAAAAGTTGGGTCGTTTTGAGGATATAAAGGTAACGATATTGGGAGATATAACCCATTCTCGCGTTGCCAGAAGCAATGTTTTTGGTTTGACAAAGCTGGGCGCAAAGGTCGTTTTAGCAGGGCCTTCCACGCTTATTTCCGGAAATATGAAATCTCTTGGTGTTGAAGTCACATCAAAAATACCGGAGGCTATTTCTGATGCAGACGTTGTTATGGGATTAAGGATACAATTGGAAAGGGAGAAAAACCCTGCATTCCCAAGCCTGAGGGAATATTCAAATATGTTTGGTTTGAATAATGATGTGCTTAGATATGCAAAGAAAGATGCGCTTGTTATGCATCCCGGCCCTGTAAACAGAGGTGTAGAGCTAAGCCCAGACGTTATTGATGGAAAACAATCAGTTATTCATGTTCAGGTCAAAAACGGTGTGGCCGTTAGGATGGCATTGTTAAAAATACTGGGAGAGCGTTCTGAAAACGGGCCTGACCACACGAAAAAGGAGGATTAATATATGCGTATACTTATTAAAAACGGAAGAGTTATAGACCCTGCAAACTATACGGATGAGATTAGGGATATCCTTGTGTGTGACGGTATTATTGAGGATTCTCGCCGAAATATAAATGCCGATAACGCTGATAAAGTTATTGATGCGTTTGGCAAATGGGTTGTTCCCGGGCTTATTGATTTGCATGTGCATTTGCGTGAGCCGGGCTTTGAATATAAAGAAACGATAGCAACGGGAACAAGAAGCGCAGCAATGGGCGGCTTTACGACTGTTTGCTGTATGCCAAACACGGAACCTGTTATAGATAATGAAATTTTGGTTGAATATATAAAAATGAAGGCGGAGCGTGAAGGCGTAGTCAATGTTCTGCCAATCGGAGCGATAACAAAAGGCCAGAATGGTTCAGAGCTTTCCAGCATAGGAGAAATGGCAAAGGTGGGTATTTGCGCTATAAGTGAAGATGGCAAAACAGTTTCCAATGCCGCGCTTATGAAAACGGCTATGAAATATGCGGCTATGTTTAAGCTGCCTGTATTTTCTCATTGTGAAGAAGTCAAGCTTGTCGGAAAAGGGCAGATGAATGCTGGAAACCAGGCTGCATTATTGGGTCTTTCTGGTATTTCGTCCGATTCTGAGGATGTTATTGTTGCGCGGGATATTATACTTGCAAAGAGCGTTAGAGCAAAGCTTCATATCTGCCATATAAGCACAAAGGGAGCGGTGCAACTCCTTAGAGATGCTAAAAGCAGATTGCAGGATGTGACTGCGGAAGTAACCCCGCACCATTTCACGCTTATTGACGAAGACATCACGGATTATGACGCTAGCTTTAAGATGAGCCCACCGCTTCGTTCTTCAAAAGACCGGGCAGCGGTATTGGAAGCTTTGAAGGACGGCATAATAGACGTTATAGCCACAGACCATGCTCCACACCATTATGATGAAAAAGATTGCGAATTCGAAAAAGCGAAAAACGGCATTGTAGGTCTTGAAACGGCATTTCCTCTGGCATATACAGAGCTTGTTGAAACCAATATACTAACGCCGCTGGAGCTTATAGAAAAAATGTCTTATAACCCGGCAAGGATTATTGGCATAAACAAAGGCGTTTTGTCCCGCGGAAGCATAGCTGATATTACTATAGTGGATACAAAAACACCGTATACAATTGATATTTCAAAGTTTTCCTCTAAGAGCAAAAACAGCCCGTTTGACGGAAGAACAGTGAAAGGAAAAATTGAATATACGATTGTTGGCGGCAAGATTATAGTCGAAAACGGTAATTTAGTGTGTAATTAAAAGGAGAGAACTATAATGATAATAGATAAGCTTATAGACAAAATAATCGAAACCCATAACCCAACAGTCGTCGGGCTGGATCCACGTCTTGATTATATTCCGGAGCATATTTTGGATAAAGCTTTTTCTGAATACGGGCAAACGTTAAAAGGCGCGGCAAAAGCATTTTATATGTTTAATAAAGGTTTAATAGACGAGCTATATGATATCGTTCCGGCGGTTAAACCACAGGTCGCTATGTATGAGCAGTTTGGGGCGGAGGGCATAAAGGCATATATTAAAACAATTAAGTATGCCAAGAAAAAAGGCCTTATAGTAATTGGCGACGTTAAGAGGAGCGATATTGCTTCAACAGCTGAAGCTTATTCCGACGGACATATCGGGCAAGTTGCGGTTGGAAATGAGAAATACACCGTTTATTATGAGGATTTTGTAACGCTAAACCCATACCTCGGCTATGATTCAATTGAACCATATATGGGAAATTGTAAAGAGTTTGAAAAAGGTATGTTTGTTTTGGTCAAAACCTCAAACCCAAATAGCGGTGAGATTCAGGATCTTCTTGTGGACGGAGCGCCTATATACGAAAAGGTCGGCGAGCTTACAGCGAAATGGGGAAGTGAGCTTATCGGTAGATTCGGATATAGCTCTGTTGGCGCTGTAGTTGGTGCAACTCATCCGCAGCAGGCAGCAAGGCTTCGCGAAATAATGCCGAACACATTCTTCCTTGTTCCGGGATACGGCGCACAAGGCGGCAAAGCAGAAGATCTCGCGGTTTGTTTTAAGCAGGACGGTTTGGGTGCTATAGTAAACAGCTCAAGAGGTATTATTGCGGCTTATAAGGGCAAGGCATATAAGGATGATTTTGGCCCACGTGATTTTGCTAAGGCTGCAAGGCAGGCAGCTTTGGATATGAAGGCGGATTTAATTGGCGCTATTGGCATTTAGCCAAAAATTCATTTAGGGGAGACGAAATGATGTTGGAAAAATCTATGAAAGCATTTTTAATACTTGAAGACGGCAGCATTTTTAAGGGAAAAGCGTTCGGGCATTTAAAAGAAACCGCAGGTGAAATCGTCTTTACAACGGCTATGGTCGGATATCAGGAGATCATTACTGACCCTTCCTATGCAGGCCAAATCGTTATGATGACGTATCCTTTGGTGGGCAATGCGGGAATTAATCTGGAGGATATGGAATCGGAAAAGGCAGGGCTTAAAGGGTTTATTGTCCGTGAAAAGTGTGACAAGCCAAACAACTGGCGCTGTGAGATGGAACTGGAAGGTTTCTTAAAACAGCATAAAATTATGGGCATCGAAGGTATTGATACGAGGGCGGTTATGCGTATTCTTCGTGACAAAGGAACGATGAAGGGTATAATCACAACAAGAAACCCTTATTCGGAAGGCAATGAACCGGCAGAGCTTACAAAAAGCCAGATTGAGCAGAAATTCGATTCCTGTGTAAATAAAAATATAGTCAAAGAAATTACAAGACCGGATAAACTTGTTATTGAAGGTGCTTCTATAAAAAGCAAGCATGTAGGCGTTATAGATTTGGGCATAAAAAACAGCATTTTAAATGAATTAAAAAACAAAGGATATAAAATCACGGTTTATCCGGCGTATACTCCTGCTGCTGAAATTATTACAGATGGGGTTGATGGAGTTTTTGTTTCCACAGGCGCAGGCAGCCCTCTTGATATACCAGAGATAGTTGAGAATGTAAAGCTTTTGATTAAAGAGAAGCCTGTTTTTGGAGCTTGTCTGGGCTTCCAAGTAATAAGCCTTGCTTTGGGATGCCATGTAGAAAAAATGAAATTTGGTCATCACGGATGCAATTATCCTGTTAAAGATTTGAAAAACGGCAAGGTTTATATAACGAATCAGAACAACGATTTTGCTGTTTCATGTCTGCCGGGCGATGTTGAGGAAAGTTTCAGGAACGTAAACAGTTTAACAGTTGAAGGTATTCGTCATAAGAGCCTTCCTGTTTTCGGTGTGCAATTTTGCCCACAAACGGCGGATGATCCTTGCCATACAGGCTTTGTATTTGATATATTTGATTCTCTTTTAAGCTAATACGGTAATAATTAATACTTTTTCAGGAGGAACGTTAAATGCCTAAAAATGATGCGATTAAAAAAGTTTTGGTTATCGGATCTGGTCCGATTGTTATAGGGCAGGCTGCCGAGTTTGACTATTCCGGCACACAAGCTTGTCAGGCTTTGAAAGAGGAAGGCGTTGAGGTTGTTCTTATAAACAGCAACCCTGCAACGATAATGACAGACTACGGCATGGCGCATTATACATATATTGAGCCGCTTACCGTTGAGTTTGTTGAAAAGGTTATTGAAAAGGAGCGCCCCGATAGCATTATCGCAGGAATGGGCGGCCAAACCGGCTTGAACTTATCCTGCGAGCTATACGATTTGGGAATTCTTGATAAATACAATATTCGCGTTATCGGTACTTCTATAGCTTCGATTAAAGAAGGCGAAGATAGAGACAGCTTCAAAAAGCTTATGGAGCGCACCGGCCAACCACTTGTTGAAAGCAATATTGTAACAGATGTTGATTCCGGTGTTAAGTTTGCAGAGGAAATAAATTATCCCGTTGTTGTTCGCCCGGCTTATACTTTGGGTGGAACAGGCGGCGGTATAGCAGAAAATGAGGATGAATTGCGAGAAATACTCACACAGGGCCTTCAGTTAAGCCGTGTTGGGCAAGCGCTTATTGAAAAGTGTATTAAAGGCTGGAAAGAGATAGAGTTTGAGGTTATTCGTGATGCATATGGTAATTGTATTACCGTTTGCAGCATGGAAAACATAGACCCTGTAGGTGTTCATACTGGGGACAGTATCGTTGTTGCTCCGGCACAGACTCTCACTAGCAAAGAATATCAAATGCTCAGAAGCGCCGCCATAGCTATTATCGAGTCCGTAAAAATAATCGGCGGTTGCAACATTCAGTTTGCTCTAAATCCGGAAAGCTATGAATATGCAGTTATCGAAATAAACCCTCGTGTAAGCCGCTCATCTGCTCTTGCTTCAAAGGCGACAGGCTATCCGATAGCAAAGGTGGCTGCAAAGATTGCTTTGGGTTATGCTCTTGATGAGATAAAAAATGCTGTAACAGGAACTACTTATGCATGTTTTGAGCCTGTTGTAGATTATGCTGTTTTAAAAATACCGAAATGGCCGTTTGATAAATTCCGCGGTGCAAAACGCACACTTGGCACAAAAATGATGGCGACGGGTGAGGTTATGGCTATCGGAAATACGTTTGAGCAGGCATTGTTAAAAGGTATTCGGTCATTGGAAATAGGCCAGTATAGCTTGCAAAGAAAGTCTTCTCAGGAACGCTCAATTGAGGAGCTTAAAAAGCGTGTTCAAATACCGGATGACGAACGTATTTTTGACCTTGCGGAAATGTTACGCAGGAACTATAGAGTAGATAAGGTTTGCGAAATAACCGGCATGGATCCTTTCTTTGTCAATAAGATAAAGAACATAGTTGATATGGAAGAAACCCTTAAAGAGTTTACTGTAGACGATTTAACGGAAGACTTTTTAAGGCGGTATAAAGAGATGGGCTTTTCTGATAAGGGAATGGCTGACTTTATAAAATGCAGCCCTCAGGATATTTACAAGCTGCGTATGAAATGGAATATAAATCCGGTATATAAAAAGGTTGATACATGCGCGGGTGAGTTTGAAGCGGTATCACCATACTACTATTCCACATACGACAGTGATGATGAGGTTGTTACAAGTAATAGTAGAAAAGTTTTGGTTATCGGCTCTGGGCCTATAAGAATAGGGCAGGGTATAGAGTTTGATTATTGCTCTGTTCATAGCGTGCTTGCTTTAAAACGCGCAGGAATAGAAACGATAATCGTAAACAATAACCCGGAAACTGTTTCAACAGACTTCGATACATCTGACAAGCTTTATTTCGAGCCGTTAACAGAAGAAGAAGTTTTAAACATAGTTGAAAAGGAAAAACCAGACGGCGTTATTTTGCAATTCGGCGGTCAAACAGCAATAAAATTGGCTAAGTTTTTCCGAGAGATGAACATGCCAATATACGGAACAAAACCGGAGCAAATCCATGCCGCCGAAGACAGGGAAAAGTTTGAGGAGCTTTTGGAGAAGCTTAATATTGCAAGACCCAAGGGCAGAGGTGTTTGGAATCTTGAGGATGGCGTAAAAACAGCGGAGGAGTTGGGTTATCCTGTTTTGGTTCGACCATCATACGTATTAGGCGGTCAGGGTATGCAGATTACTTATGACAAAGAACGCTTGACGCAATATTTATCCGATGCATTTGAAAAGGACAGCAAAAATCCCGTTCTTATTGATAGATACTTAGAAGGCAGAGAAATAGAGGTTGATGCTATTTGTGACGGAGAAGACGTGTTTATCCCGGGTATAATGGAGCATTTGGAAAGAGCTGGAATACACTCGGGCGACAGTATTTCTATCTATCCGCCGCAAAACATTTCTGATGGCATTAGAAGCCAGATTATGGAGGTTACAAAAAAGATTTCTGTAGCCTTGGAAGTTATTGGTATGATAAATATTCAATATATAGAGTTCGAGGGAAATCTTTATATCATTGAGGTTAACCCGCGTTCCAGCCGCACTGTGCCTTATATAAGCAAGGTCACTGGAGTTCCGATTATAGATATAGCTACGCGCGTTATGCTGGGCGAAAAGCTTAAAGATATGGGATATGGAACGTTTATTGCTAAAGAGCCAAAAACAATTTCTGTTAAGGTGCCTGTATTCTCGACTGAAAAGCTTCCGCTTGTTGAAGTATCATTAGGGCCGGAAATGCGCTCCACAGGTGAGGTTTTAGGCGTTGGTAAGACGCTGCAAAACGCATTGTATAAAGGCTTTTTGGGCGCAAAGATGAACATCCCAAAATCCGGCAGCACGATTTTAGCAACGATAAAGAAACGTGATCAGGCGGAATTTATTGAGTTGGCAAAACGATTTGCTGCTTTGGGTTGTAAGTTTATTGCAACCGAGGGCACCGCAAAGGTTATGAATGAAAACGGAATAAAGGCATACCCTGTTAAAAAGATAGGTGAAGGCGTTCCAAACATACTCGATATAATGAGAAGTGGCCTTATAGACATGCTTATAGATATCCCGAGCGTTAGCAACGATGCTTCAAGCGATGGTTTTAAAATAAGGCGAACTGCTGCGGAAACGAGCATTACGTTATTAACATCAATGGATACAGCAAGGGCTATGCTGGAAGTTATGGAAGCCGGTATTGATGAGGCTTCCCTTGAGGTAATACCTTTGGGGGGATATAATTAATGCGTCAACACACTATTTGCGATATAATATCCAACGAGGCGATTGCGGACAATATTTTTGATATGGAGTTAACGTTTGATAAGGATTTATCCGATGCCAGAGCTGGCCAGTTTGCAGAACTTTATGTGCATAAGGGAGAGCATCTTCTCCCGCGGCCAATAAGCCTTTGCGAGATTGATAAACAAGCTAAAAGATTACGCATGGTTTATCAGGTGGTTGGAGAAGGCACGAAGTATTTTTCCGGCTTGAAGCCCGGGGATAAACTGACTGTTCTTGCTCCTTTAGGCAATGGGTTTAATATCCTTCCTAATTTGAAAAAGGTTGCGGTAGTTGGCGGCGGCGTTGGTGTCCCTCCTATGTTGCAGCTTGTAAAAGATATACGGCAAAAATCGCCTGACGCTGAAATAACAGTGTTCCTTGGATATAGATCACAGCCGTATCTTATAAAGGGTTTTGCCAAAACAGGTGCAAATGTTCATATTGCGACAGATGATGGAAGTGTTGGATTTAAAGGCAATGTTATAGCATTAATGCAAAGCCTTGAATATGAAAGCTGCGATGTCGTTTATTCCTGCGGCCCTAAGGTTATGCTTAAAGCCGTCAGTCAATGGGCTGAGACTAGGGGTATTAAATGCTTTGTATCCATGGAGGAACGTATGGCTTGTGGTCTTGGGGTTTGTGTTGGCTGCGTTGTTCCTGTGAAATCAAAGCATAAAGACTTTGAATACAAAAAGGTTTGTAAGGAAGGCCCGGTTTTTAATGGCTCGGAGGTGATTTGGGATGATTAATCTTAAAGTAAACATAGCCGGTGTGGAGCTTAAAAACCCGGTGATGACAGCCTCGGGGACTTTTGGAAGCGGAAAGGAATATGCAGAGTTTTTGGATTTAAGCAAGCTTGGCGCTGTAGTCGTTAAAGGTGTTTCCGACAAGCCTTGGAACGGCAATCCGCCTCCGAGAATTGCCGAAACATACGGAGGAATGCTTAATAGCGTTGGTTTGCAAAATCCCGGAGTGGAGCATTTTATAAAAGAGGATATTCCATTTTTAAGAACCTTTGACACAAAAATAGTCGTTAATATCTGTGGCCATACTGTTGATGAATACGTTAATGTTACGAAGGCGCTGGCAGAAGCAGACGTTGATTTTTTGGAGCTAAACATATCGTGCCCAAATGTTTCGGAAGGCGGTATAACGTTCGGAACGGATTGTCATATGGCTGAGAAGGTTGTGTCGGAAGTTAAAAAATATGCCAAACAGCCTGTTATTGTAAAACTTAGTCCAAACGTGACAGATATTGTAGAAATAGCAAGAGCAGCTGAAAGCGGCGGAGCAGATGCGATATCCCTCATAAACACGCTTATGGGCATGAGGATAGATATAAATAAAAGAAAACCTATTTTAAACCGTAAAATCGGAGGATTGTCCGGCCCGGCGATTAAACCTGTGGCTGTGCGCATGGTTTGGCAGGTGGCCAATGCCATAAGCCTGCCGATAATCGGTTTGGGCGGCATAATGAACGGCGATGATGCTATTGAGTTTATTATGGCCGGGGCTACAGCCATTGCCGTTGGCACTGCTAATTTTAACAACCCTTATGCAACTATTGATGTTCTTAATGGGATAACAGAATATATGGAAAAAAATCGTGTGAAGGATTTATCGGAAATACGAGGGATTATAAAATAAGGAGGAGAAAACATGTTGGATAAAAAACGCGTTGAAGAGATTTTAATAGATGCTGATGTGCTTTTAACCGGCCATTTTATTTTAACAAGCGGAAAGCACAGTGATAAATATATGCAGTGCGCGAAGATTCTGCAATATCCAAACTATGCACAGGAACTATGCGAAGGGATTTGTGAGGAGTTTAAAAACGATAATATAGACGTGGTTATTGCCCCGGCAATAGGCGGTATTATAATCGGATATGAGATAGCAAGACAGTTGGGCGCTAAAAACCTGTTTGCAGAGCGCGAAAATGATGTTATGACATTGCGCAGAGGGTTTACACTGCAAAAAGGTGCGAGGGTTCTTGTTGCTGAGGATGTGGTTACAACCGGTGGCAGCGTTTTTGACGTTATTAAATGCGTTAAGGATAATGGCGGAGAGGTTGTCGGCGTTGCGCTTTTGGTTGATAGAAGCAACGGTAAGGTGGACTTTGGTGTCAAAACCGTTGCTGCATACACAACTGAGGTACTTTCATATGAAAGCAACGATTGCCCGCTGTGTAAGGAAGGCAAAATCGCGCCTTACAAACCCGGAAGCAGAGCGGCTGCAAAGTAGAAATTTTCTTGATCTTCATTTAAGGCATGGCAAAGCTATAAATGTTTTGCCGTGTCCTTTTTTATATAAAAATAGCAAAAATAGGCAAGGCAAACTATGTGTAAATGTGTTTTATGGTACAATTAGATTGTCAATTAGCAGTGTAACAAATAAAATTAGCATTATTTGTATAAAACTATTAAAAAAATACAAAATATATGATACATATTATTTCTGTATTTGATTTTTTCCTATTAAGTGCTATAATATATACATAAAATACTATTATAAACCTTTTTCTGAGTAAAGGAGTTGAGTTAATGTGTTTTCTATAGGAGATAAGGTCGTTTATCCTATGTATGGTGCGGGGACTATTGTAGATTTAGAGCAGAAAGTTATAGATGGTGCAACGCACTCTTATTATGTCTTAAACATACCTGTCGGAAATCTGAAGATTCTTGTCTCCGTCAAAAATGCGGAGAATGCGGGGATACGTTCTGTTATACAATCAGACACGCTTATTGAAAGAATTAAAGAAGTCAAGGATGTACCGATTGTTATGAATGATAATTGGAACCAGCGCTATAAGGATAACATGGAAAAAATTAAAACAGGCAACATTGGTCTTGTTGCAGAAGTTTTCAGGAATTTAAGGATAAGAGAGAGAGAAAAAGGCTTATCCAGTGCCGAAAAGAAAGTGCTTTCAACCGCAAAACAAATAATACTTAGTGAAATAATTCTTTCACATGAAGTCGAAAAGCCGCAGGCGGAAGATATATTGGACAAAGTTATATGCTAATAAATATACAAAAGAGAAGTTTATAATTTAAGAAATATATCAGGCTTTTACTTTTGCCTGTTTAAACATAAACGACAAAATTAACGACTAGAGCTTAATATACTTAATGACAAGGCATTATGACGCTTGAAAATAAATAGGGGGG
>CAYVCG010000004.1:43796-53568 GCA_964449985.1 uncultured Defluviitaleaceae bacterium | reverse complement strand
AAAACAACGTAGAATATGGAACATCAATACCAGCGGCATAAAATGAATGCATGGTGCAGGAAATCTATATGCTCCTGAAATCATATGGCGGTTCTATTTTTGACAAAAATTCAAACGTAACATTGAATTCGCCGGGAGCATTAAAAGCATATATAAACTATAAGCGCACTGTAAAAGTGGCCAAGCCAGACCCAGCGGACACCACGGATATAAGCGCGGTCAGTGATTTCGTTAACGGCAAGACAGCTATGCTTATAACATATCCGTCTTTTTTGACCAACACAGCCGATATCAGCGCAATTGGCCTGATAGACAGCATTGGATATAGCTTTATTCCCGGCAAAGCCTCTATCCTTGGAGGATGGAGCCTTGGTATAAATGCAAATTCAAATAAAAAAGATGATTCATTTGAGTTTTTAAAATGGACGACAACAAAAGAAAACGCCAATTATTTTACTCTTTCCGGCGCCCAACCGGCTATAGACAGTATATTTTCAAATGATGAGCTGATTAAACTCTTTCCGGCTCTTCCGCTATACCGGTCTTCATATAAATATACGCAGCCAATTAAGCCGCCTTATAGAAAAGGCTTACCTATTATATCCCAGGATAAGATTGACGAGATTGTATTTCGTTATGGTATGGAATTGATTAATGACGGGATAGATGTTCAGCAGGCTATAAACCTGACACAAGAAGCTCTTTGCGAGCTTTTTAAGCAATGCGGTTATTAAAACGCCGGAGGTATCAATAAAATGACTTCTAAATTCAGCTTGCTTCAATTTGCATTTTGGTGTGCATACTGCTCGTTTCTATCGTTTGCAGGCATGTATTTTTTACACATGGAATATTCTTACACATTTGTGGGCCAGCTAATTGCCCTTTCTATCCTTGCAGGTATTGCAGGGCAGATATTTTGGGGTTTTTGCTGCGACAAACTTAAATCTCGCAAAAAGGTATATATAATAGCAAACAGCATCGCTCTTATAGCAATACTGTTCTTATTATTTGAAAATCCTGTTTTATCCACAGTTATTATGATTATCGTCGGTTTTACACAAATCCCCCAGAGTTCCGTGCTGGATAGTTGGATATTAAACATTTCCGATTCTATCGCATCAAAATACGGATTTACAAGAATGTGGGCCACTGTAGGGTTTTGCGCATTCGGTTTTATTATAGGAAATGCTATAGAATCTGTTGGATATTGGATTATATTTTGTTTTGTGACAGCATTTACAGTGCTCAATATTTCCGTAGCTGCTATCACGCCCGATACAGCTTACTCTAAAACCACCCAAACAATATCGCTGAACCAACTTTTTCGGTCTTATGGACTGCTCATACGAAACAAGAGATTTTTAATCTTTTTAACAGCTTGTTTATTCATCGGTCTTGGTCATCAGTCTGCAAACAGCCTTTTGTCAATTATCGTAACTGATGTTGGAGGAAGCGCAAAAGATCTTAGCATCGCGATATTCGTTTCAGCAGTCGCAGAAATACCGCTATTCTTTTTTTCCTCAAAACTGATGGAAAGGTTTTCGTTAAAGACTTGCTTAATTACCGCCAATTTGTTTTTCATCATCCAATTTATACTTTTGATGACAGCAAACTCCGTCGCATCAGTAACGATAGCCATGATGTTTCAGGGCATTGCTTTCGCAATTTTGCTTCCGGCTTTAAGGGTATTTGTACAAAAAACCGCCGTGCCGGAGCTAACCACCTCTGCGCTGACCCTAACTGATGCTATAAACACAGGGCTAGCAGGAGCAGTTGCTTCTATTATCGGCTCTGCGGTTATAGAAGTTTATGGTATTTCTATTTTATTTTTTGTCGCACTAATTCTTGGAACGACATCACTTATTCTGTTTTTAATAAACTCCGACAGCCGATAATTAAGCACTTGCCTATTTTTTAAGGTTATTGCTATATTTATAAATTTGAACAGTGCCTAAACGCCGTTCAAGCTGTCAACAATTAAATCGAGCAACACGGACGCGCAATGCGCGCCCCTACAGAAATCCCGATTTTACGCCATTTGTAGGGGCGGCCTTTGGCCGTCCGTTAGAAATTTTAGTATTTGCCGACATCGTGAACAGTGCCTAACGCTGTTCTTTTTTGTGATAACATTCATATAATACACAACGGAATAGTATACTCATAACCTATTTGCCTTGGCGCTTCTAGTCCTAGATTATAAATATCTGTCGTTCTTATCTCATGATTCAGCATTTTCATTGCATCCTGATTCAAAATATTTTTAGCATATTTGAGATTCATAACCAAAGGAAGAGTCGCTTTTTCGCTTAATTCCTTAATCAGATAACCCTTATCGCTTTTAAACCCTAAAACCCTTATATACTGAGGCCCGCCCTTTTTATCAAAATAATTAAAATCCTCCGTTGTTATCCCCAGTAATAGATGCAAAACAGCGCGTTGGAGCTTTGTAAATGTATACCTCTTCGTTTTCACCCCGGTGACTATATCGGAAATCTTTTTGTATCCACCGACAAAGCTTATAATTCTGTTTTCAAGCCCTTCACTAATGTCGAAAATTTTGCTTATATCATCCGCATCAGAAGAGCGAACAATGTATTGCAAAACATCGCTATAATTATCCAGCCTGTTAGGAGCAACGCCTTTGTTTATTTCCTCAACAAATATTTCAAAGCTGCTCTTTGGCATTGCGCCTTCTAATGCTTCGAAATCTTTCATATCGCCTTTAATTCCGTCAAAAACAAAGCTTCGTATAGCTGTCGCGGATGATATAACGCTTGAAAGCGTCTTAGAATGATAATGCGCAATCTCCCTCTTGATACAAAGCGGCGTGATTGGGCTTTTTAAAGAATATATAGCTTTAAGATATTCCACAGCCAGTATATCATTTGGTTCGTATAAAACAGGTTTTTCTTCTAGCTCGCACATTTTGTCCATAGCTTTTTGGCGGGCCACAGGAAACGAAACGCCTTTTTGCAATTCTTCCTTAATGGCTTGTTTAAAAACAGGGTTTTTTTCTAAACAAATCAAACTTTCAGCCAAAGACGAAAGCATATCAATATCACCATTTTCAGAACCAAAACAGATCGAATCTACAATGCCGCAGTTATGCAGTATATTAACAGCGCCTTTAGCAAAAAACTCTGCGCTTGACGTTGCAAAAAAAATAGGAAGCTCAATAACGACATCAGCCCCATTTAAAAGCGCAGCTTTTGTTCTTGCATACTTGTCACATATCGCGGGTTCGCCTCTTTGAACAAAGTTTCCACTCATAACCACTATTATATTTTCCGCCCCAAAAATCGACCTTGCAGTTTTTATATGCAGGAGATGACCGTTATGAAATGGGTTGTATTCGGCTATAATACCGCAATTCTTCATCTTAAAACCCTCCGAAATAAAAAGTTCACTTAAGCATATAATACAATTGACTTCGAAGCGAGTCAACAAAACTTTGTAAATATAGAAATAACTTGATATAAAGATGTTAATAATATAAAATCATTAATATTATGTCGTTATAAGAATTATTTTTATACAAAATAGAAATCAAACTATATAAATAACAAATTAATGTGCCGATATACAATTGACGTTTATGAAATATTATTTGCTGCATGAGGGGAAGGCAACGCTTATGAAAGAACTTACTGACAAGGAATTTTTTATGATACGCGATTATATAAAGGAAAACTACGGAATAAACCTTGCTGACGAAAAGAAATCCTTAATATATTCACGGTTGCGCTCCGTTCTTCAGCAAAAAGGCTTTGAGGATTTTACTCAGTATTTTAAATACCTGGTGAGTGACAAGACGGGAGAAGCAGTAATAAGTTTTATAGATAAAATCACAACAAACCACACCTTTTTCATGAGAGAGGCTGATCATTTCTATTATTTTAGGGATAATGTCTTGCCATTAATCGAAAAAAAACACTCAGATACAAAGGACTTGCGCCTGTGGTGCGCTGGATGTTCCTCAGGTGAGGAACCATACACGTTGCAAATGATTATTCAGGATTATTTCAAATCAAAACCAGGTTGGAACACAGAAATCCTAGCAACGGATATATCCACAAATGTATTAACAAAAGCCGTTAATGGCATATACACAAACGAAAGCTTAAAACCAATACCGGATGCATGGAAAAAAAACTATTTCAAGCGGTATGACGATAACAATAGCATCGTTTGCGATGAGCTAAAATCCAAGGTCATATTCAGAAAGTTTAATTTCATGGATAAGGTTTTTCCATTTAAAAAGCAATTCCAGGTTATTTTTTGTAGAAATGTTATGATATATTTTGATAATAAAACAAGAGAAGAGCTCGTTCAAAAGTTTTACAACGTTACGGAAAGCGGAGGATTTCTTTTTATCGGGCATTCAGAATCGTTGAGCAGATCCAATACCGGCTATAAATACTTAATTCCTGCCGTTTATAAAAAAGACTAAGATTTTATTAATTAATGTCCATATACAAAAAACTATGAAAAGGTGATGATACTATTGGCTGATTTTGACAGAGAATCAATGCTGGAGATGTTTACATTTGAAATGTCCCAGCTATTGGAACAGCTTGAACAGAATATTATCCAGGGCGAATCCGGTTACACAATGGATAAAATCAACGAAATTTTTAGGGTTATGCATACCATAAAGGGATCAGCTGCTATGATGATGTTTAACAATATATCAACAGCCGCTCATGGTATTGAAGACTTGTTTTATTATCTTAGAGAAGAGAATCCAACAAATGTTGATTCCTCCAGAATAACAGACCTTGTGCTTGAAAGCTTGGACTTTATTAAAGAAGAAATTACAAAAATAGAAGAAGGCTTGCCTTCAGACGGCGATTGTACAGAATCTGTTGAAAGAATCAAAGCCTATCTGGCTGAAATCAAAGGCCAAAACAACCCATCCGATAGCAAACCGGATGTTACAGCAGAAACAAAGCAAGCATCTGCTGCTCCCACAAAATCTGATATAGGTTTTGATGCAGAAAACTGCTACAATGCCACCATCCGCTTTGATGAAGGCAGCGAGATGGAAAATGTTCGTGCGCTTGCGCTAGTAAACAATTTGAAAGATCTTGCAATGGTTGTAGAATATTCCCCTGCCAATATTATTGAAGAAAGCTCTATTAATGAAATAAGAAAAAACGGTTTTTCCGTCCGCTTTTTTTCAAATAAGAGCTATGATGAAATCAAGAAACATCTGGATGGAACAATCTATGTAAAGGAAATCGTCCTTGAGCAAATAGAAAACGCAAAAGATTTAGAAAACTGTAACGTTTTCAGTGCAATCCTACGTTTTGATGACGGCTGCGAAATGGAAAATGTGCGCGCATATACCGTTGTTCACAATCTGAAGAGCGCCGGATATAACGTAAAACACGTTCCGCAAGATCTGATAGATGAAGCATCTATAGACGAAATCCGTAAAAATGGCTTTAATATGACAATTTTAACGGATAAAGACTTTGATTCTCTAAACAATATTTTATCCGATACAATCTTTATGAAAGAGTTGCACTTAGAGCAAATATCAAGGGCAAAGGACACCTCTGTTTCAGAACAGCCAGTCCAAATCGAGGTGAAACCTTCTGCGCCAGCGCCCGAACAGGCGCAAGCCCCGGCAGTCGCTACCACCCCAACACCGCCTGCTGCTGCCACCACTAATGCGGCGCCTAAAAAGCAAGGTGCAGGCCATGTTATAAGTGTTAATGTCAGCAAATTGGATGATTTGTTAAAACTTATGGGTGAGCTTGTTATATCCGAGGCTATGGTCACACAAAATCCAGAGCTTGATGCGCTAGAGCTTGAAAGCTTCCATAAAGAAGCAAGGCAGCTTAGAAAAATTATAAAAGATATACAAGATACAGTCATGTCTATGCGTATGGTGCCTTTGGCAACAACGTTCTTCAAGATGCATAGAATCGTCAGGGATATGTGCAAACAATTAAGCAAGGATATGAAGCTCGAGGTTATTGGAGAGGAAACTGAGGTTGACAAAAATATCATAGAACATATTTCGGATCCTCTTATGCACATAATAAGGAACTCCGCAGACCATGGTATAGAAATGCCTGAAAAAAGAAAAACTTTAGGCAAATCAGAACAAGGAACGATACTGCTTGAAGCGAAAAATTCCGGCAGCGACGTTTTAATAATCGTTAGAGACGATGGAGCAGGGCTTAATAAGGAAAAGATACTGCAAAAGGCTAAAACAGCAGGGCTTCTTAAAAAGCCCGAAGCGGATTATTCCGATAAAGAGATATTCCAGTTTATCTTTATGCCCGGTTTTTCCACCAACGATAAGGTAACATCTTTTTCCGGCAGAGGCGTAGGTATGGACGTTGTTTGCAAAAACTTAGAGCTTGTTGGCGGAAACGTAACAGTCGACAGCACCCCGAATGAAGGATCAATCTTTACGCTTAAAATCCCATTAACGCTTGCCATAATCGAGGGCATGATGGTAAAAATGGGCGGCGCAAAATATACATTGCCTATTATTTCTATAAAGGATTCTTTTAAGCCAAACATGAAAGACGTTTTTACAGACCCGAACGGCAATGAAATGATAACTGTTCGCGGAGAATGTTATAACATTGTGCGGCTTTATGAATTCTTTAATGTTGATTCTGCTATCAAAAATTTTGAAGATGGAATAATGATAATGGTGGAAAACGGAGACGATACAATTTGTCTGTTTGTTGACGAGCTTGTGGGAGAGCAACAAGTCGTTGTCAAATCCATGCCAAAGTATATTAAAAAAATTAGGGGCATCAGCGGATGTACGCTGCTCGGAAACGGCGATATTAGCCTTATAATTGACGTAGCCGGTTTTTTTGATAAATAATCAAAGACAAGAAAGGGGTTTTGTATATGGCTGATATGTTGCAAAATGACGACATTGGTATAGATGGAATTGGCGAAGAAGATACAACCAAGGATCTATACCTGACCTTTGATATAAATGGTGAATATTTCGCAATAGATGTTATTAATATAAAAGAAATAATAACTATGTGTGCGGTAACGCTTGTTCCGGAGGCTCCTGATTATGTCAAGGGTATAATCAATCTAAGGGGAGATATCGTTCCCGTTATAAGCGTTCGCGCCAGGTTTGGAATAGAAGAAATCGAATACGACGAAGCAACTTGTATTGTTGTGCTTGATTTTGATGAGTATATCATCGGTCTTATAGTCGATAAAGTCGAGGGAGTTTTAACGATACCGGAGGAAAATATTTCCTTGCCACCTCACGTTAAATTGAGCCACAGCAACCAGTTTATTAAATCCGTTGGAAGAACAGAAGTTGGTGTAAAGCTTATACTCGACATTTATAAGCTATTATTCTAACTTTTAGAATTACTAATAAAAAACCAGATTTTAAAGCGCAAAAGATTTGATCAAAACTAAAGAGGTTTTTATTACATTCATTTTTATTTACTATACATTTTAAATTATACAGTACTAAAAACCTTGTTTGATAAAGTCACACAAGGTTTTTATGTCTTAAGAGAGAAAAATTGCCTCTTATCCTCTACAAAGAATTAGTAAACTTTTAATACTAGGACCGAATAATTATTTAACCTGTATGGAGGGGATTAATTTGAGCAATACAATTAATTATTATGTTATTGCGGAAAAATCGACGTATTTTTTTGTCGCCGCTCAGATTTCGAAGCACAATCACTTTAGATCAAACGGATTTACTGATAATTTTATTCAAGCAAGGATTCACCTTGAAAAGAACAAGCAAGATTTAGTAATTGTCTATAAAAACATAGGTAAAAACGAAGATTTCAAATCATTGTTTGAATTCTTTGATGATAACAATATTCGAAGCATAGCTGTATGTAAGAATGTCCGAGAAGGCTTTGAAATGTTGCACCTTGGGGCTACAGATATGGTAACTATGCCAGAGACATATAATGATATAACGATCTACTCTTTTATTAACAGCCTTGTAATCAAGCTGAGAGCCCTTTCAAAGCTTGATAAAAAGAACGCAAGGCATTTAAAAAACACTCATCAGAGCGATAAAGAAGTTGACAAGATAGTCATGATTGGAGCATCAATGGGTGGAACAGAAGCAATACAAAAAATTCTCTGTTCTATGCCACCGCAATCCCCGCCAATCCTCATAACCCAGCACATGCCGCCGATATTTACAAAAATGTATGCCGAAAAGCTGCATAAAACTTGCGGTATAAGCGTTTGGGAAGGCAAAGATGGAGACAAGCTCCAGCCCGGGCTCGCTATAATCGCGCCGGGAGACAAGCATATGGAAGTCGTCAAAAAGAATAATAGCTATTACATCACTTGCTATGACGGCGTAAAAGTGGACGGGCATTGCCCCAGCGTAAACGTTCTGTTTCAATCGGCTGCAAAATCAGTTGGGGAAAACGCAATTGGGGTTATACTAACAGGAATGGGGTCTGACGGAGCAAGAGGGCTTTTAGAAATGAAGTCCGCCGGAGCATACACCATAGGCCAAAATAAAGAAAGCAGCGTTGTTTACGGTATGCCAAAAGTGGCGTATGACATCGGGGCGGTTTCAAGGCAAGAGCATATTGATAATATTGCCCGCCTTATTTTAAGTAAGGTTTATTAAACATTAACGATACATTTTTATTTGCATTTGCTTAAATTTGGTGTTATAATTTTTTGGTTGAAATATGGAAATTATTCTGAAAGGGAGTCTTAAAATTGAATTTTTTATCAAACGTTAAAAAGAGAGCCAAACAAATTACTAAAACTATTGTTTTGCCGGAAACAAGCGATATAAGAACACTTATTGCGGCAGACATGGTTATTAAAGAAAATATTGCTGATATAATCCTTATAGGCGAAGAGCGCGAAATTTTGGACAAGGCTGAAGGCCTCGATATAGCTCGCGCTAAAATAATAAACCCTAAAAACTATGAAAAAAGTGAGGAATTGGCTACCAAACTTTTTGAATTAAGAAAAAACAAAGGCATGACAATGGATGAAGCAAAAAAGCTTATAACGGAAAACGAATTGTTTTTTGGCGTTATGCTTGTTAAAGAAGGCATTGCAGACGGTATGGTTGCCGGCGCTGTAAACTCAACAGCAAACGTGCTTCGCCCATGCTTGCAAATATTAAAAACCGCTCCTAATACAAAGCTTGTTTCATCTTTCTTTGTTATGGACGTTCCTAATTGCGAATACGGCAGCAACGGCGTATTTATATTTGCAGACAGCGGCCTAAACCAAAACCCAAATTCAGAAGAACTTGCTAACATTGCTATCAGCTCTGCAAAATCATTTAAGCAGCTTGTTGGAGAAGAGCCTGTTGTCGGTATGCTTTCTCATTCAACAAAGGGTAGCGCAAAACATGCAGATGTCGATAAAGTAGTTGAGGCTACTAAAATCGCGAAGGATCTCGCCCCAGATCTTAAATTGGATGGCGAATTCCAGCTGGATGCTGCTATCGTTCCTGCTATCGGCGCATCAAAAGCTCCGGGAAGCGATGTCGCAGGTAAAGCAAACGTTCTTGTATTCCCTGACCTAGATTCCGGCAACATTGCATACAAAATCGTTGAAAGGCTTGCAAAAGCGGAAGCATACGGCCCTATTTCCCAAGGTATTGCAAAGCCTGTTAATGACCTTTCAAGAGGTTGCACAGCTGAAGATATCGTAGGCGTTGTTGCAATAACAGCTGTTCAAGCTCAAACTATGTAATAATATAATCCCGCTTGCTGCGGGTTTAAGGTAAAACCCCTGTTTTAACCGGTGAGTAATTATT
>CAYVCG010000004.1:41302-43696 GCA_964449985.1 uncultured Defluviitaleaceae bacterium | reverse complement strand
ATAATAAAATAATATATGATTGGAGAATACGTTATGAAGGTTTTAGTTTTAAACTGTGGCAGTTCATCTTTAAAATACCAGTTGATAAATACCGAAGACGAACAAGTTCTCGCTAAAGGCATTTGCGAAAGAATAGGCATTGAGGGTTCTAATCTTAAACATACTCCTCAAGGGCATGATAAGTTTGTTTTGACAACTCCTATGAAAGATCATAATGACGCCGTTAAGGCAGTTATGGATGCTTTGGTTGACAAAGAGCATGGCGTTTTGCAGTCTACAGATGAAATAGGTGCAGTAGGCCATAGAGTTGTTCACGGAGGAGAGCATTTTAGCGCTTCCGTTGTAATAGATGATGAGGTTATTAAAGCAATAGAGTCTTGCAGCGATCTTGCTCCGCTTCACAATCCGCCGAACTTAATCGGTATTAAGGCTTGTCAACAGATTATGCCCGGTTTGCCTCAGGTTGCTGTTTTTGATACAGCTTTCCACCAAACAATGCCTCAAAGAGCTTATTTATATGCCATTCCTTATGAATTATATGAAAAACATAAAATCAGAAGATACGGCTTCCACGGAACAAGCCACAAGTATGTTGCTCAAAAAGCGGCTGATATGCTCGGCAAAAAGCTGGAAGATCTTAAACTAATAACGTGCCACTTAGGCAACGGAGCAAGCATTTGCGCAGTCGAAGGCGGAAAATCAATTGATACCAGCATGGGCTTTACTCCGCTGGAAGGTCTTTGCATGGGCACAAGAAGCGGCGATTTAGATCCGGCTATTATTGCTTTCCTTATGGAAAAAGAGAACATATCCGTTAAAGAAGCGGAAAACATACTGAACAAAAAATCCGGCGTTTTGGGTGTATCCGGCGTTTCCAGCGATTTCCGTGATGTTGAAGCTGCTGCTGCCGAAGGCCATGCTCGCTCACAAGCTGCTTTGGATGTATTCTATTACAGGGTTGCTAAATATATTAGCCAATACTGTGCCGCTATGAACGGAGTGGATGCTCTTGTCTTCACAGCAGGCTTAGGCGAAAACAGTCCCGAATTAAGAGACGAGGTTGGCAAATACCTCGGATATCTTGGCATAAAGGTTGATCCTGATAAAAATAAGCAGAGAGGTCATGAGTTCGTTTTCAGTACAGACGATTCAACGCTTATCGGCCTTTCCATACCCACAAACGAGGAGCTTATGATAGCCCGCGATACAAGAGCATTGCTGATGAAATAACCGCAATTGTATAAGAAATGAAGGTGCAGGTATGAAATATGTAGTATTTTTGGGCGACGGAATGTCTGACCATCCCGTTGCCGAGTTAAACAATAAAACGCCTTTGGACGTTGCTAACAAACCAAATATGGATTTGCTTGCTAAAAAGGGTTATTTTGGCCTCGCAAAAACCGTGCCCGATCATATGCCGCCAGGTTCTGATGTTGCAAATCTTTCTGTATTCGGATATGACCCCGAGGCAAATTATTCCGGCCGTTCGCCGCTTGAAGCCGTTAATATGGGCATCGAGCTTAACCCTAATGACATAACTCTGCGTTGTAACTTTGTTACGCTTTCCGATGAAGCAAATATTGAGGATTGCGTTATGGATGATTATTGCGCAGGGGAAATATCTACAGAAGAATCAGGGCAGCTTATCGCTGCATTAAACAACGTTTTTAAAAATGACACAATGGAATTTTTCTGTGGCAAAAGCTACAGGCATTGCCTTGTTTGCAGAGATTTTTCAGATGGAGCGATCCTAACCCCGCCCCATGACATATCAAAACAGCCGGTTAAAAACTATTTGCCCGATGGTGCAAACGCAGAGCTGTTTTTAGATATTATGAGGAAATCACGCGATGTTTTAAAAAATCATGAAGTAAATCTAAAGCGCAAGCAAAACGGCCTTAACCCAGCCAACTCCATTTGGCTTTGGGGAGAGGGCAGAAAACCCGCCTTGGCCACATATCGTGAGAAATACGGTATAAGCGGAAGCGTTATATCAGCGGTTGATCTTATACAAGGCATCGGTTTATGCGCCGGCCTTGAAGTCGTAAAGGTTGAAGGCGCCACAGGAAATTATAACACAAACTACTTAGGAAAAGCCGAAGCCGCGATAAACGCATTAAAAAGCGGCAAGGACTTTGTTTATATACATGTTGAAGCGCCAGACGAATGCGGGCATCGTAATGAAATCAAAGAAAAGGTGTATTCAATCGAAAAAATTGACAGCGATATAATAGGGCCTGTCCTAGAATATCTCGATAATTGCGGTGAGGATTATAAAGTCCTTCTTATGCCGGACCATCCGACTCCGCTTTCCTTAATGACGCACACATCTGAACCTGTTCCGTTTGTTCTGTTCAAAAAAGGCGACGATAAGAACAATAACGGCATCTATAA
>CAYVCG010000004.1:8555-41202 GCA_964449985.1 uncultured Defluviitaleaceae bacterium | reverse complement strand
TTCCGTTTGTTCTGTTCAAAAAAGGCGACGATAAGAACAATAACGGCATCTATAATGAAAAAGATGCAGCAGCAACAGGCGTTTTTGTTCCGAACGCATATAAGCTTATGGATATGATGGTTAACTAAAACACAAAACCTAGGCGGCTTTAATGGCCCCTAGGTTCACAATGTTGACAAATATTGCGGACGGCCAAAGGCCACCCCTACAAATGGCAAAACCGGAATTTCTGTAGGGGCGCGCATTGCGCGTCCGTATTGCTCGATGAATTGTCGACAAACAAAACCTAGGTGGCTTTAACAGCCCCTAGGTTTTGTTAATCTACTCTATAGATTTTTTATAAAACTCTCTAAGCTTTTTATAAACACGCCCGTGTATCGAGTCCGTTGGGTATTTGCCCTTTTCATTTTTAACCCCGGCGGGTATACCCGTCAGAAGTTCTATTCCATCATCAGTCGTGCTAATAGAATATATATGAAATTTTCCATCACGCACAGCTTCAATAACTTCATCGTTCAAAACAAGATCGCTAATATTTTGAATAGGTATTATAACCCCTTGTTTCCCGGTTAGACCACGCCTTTTGCAAAGGTTGAAAAATCCCTCGATTTTATATGTCACACCTCCGATGGCCTGTATCTCTCCCCTTTGGTTCATACTGCCTGTAACAGCAATATCCTGCCTTATTGGCGCATCTGCAAGGCTTGACAAAATAGCATAAAGTTCTGTGCTGGAAGCGCTATCGCCATCCACCCCGCTATAATTTTGCTCAAAACAAACCCTGCAAGACAGACTCAACGGAAAATCCTGAGCATACCTCTGCCCCAAATATCCCACGATAACCTCTATTCCTTTATCGTGTATTGCGCCGCTCATTTCTGCCTCTTTTTCAATATTTATTATGCCAGACTTACCGACGTATGTCGTGGCAGTTATTTTCGTTGGTTTTGCAAAAATGTGATCACCGGTGTCAAAAACGGCAAGACCGTTTATTTGCGCAATCTTATCACCGGTAGTTTCTATCATAATAATATTCTTTTCTATCAATTCCGTTATTTTTTCCTCATATACGTTTGCACGGTATTGTTTTTCAAAAATAGCCTTATCTATATATTCCGCCGTAACGATTTCCTTGCCATCCATCTTTGCCCAAGCAGACGCCTCGCACAATATCTCCCTAATTCGTCCAAACCTGGTTGTAAGCTTATCCTGGCTTTCGCATAGACGCATAGAATACTCAATAACCTTCGAAATACCGCCGCAATCAAACGAACACATACCTTCTTCTTTTGCGGCGTTCTTAATAAAATCAATCAGATCCTTAATGTTTTCCTCTTCGAAATCCATTTCATAGTCAAAAATTGCATTTATTTTGAAATACTTCTGGAATTCATCATCATATTCGCTCAATATATCATAATAAAAGCCGCTTCCAACAAGAATAAGCTTAAAATCGATATCGATTGGTTCAGGCTTTATGCTTGTGACGGCTATGCTGGAGGTATATTCGCGCATTGATTCTATAGAAAGCTTTTTAGTGCGTATGACCCGCTTGAGCGTTTCCCAAACATGCGGGTTCGAAATAACATCTTTAACCTGTAAAATCAAATATCCGCCGTTTGCCTTATGCAAAAGCCCCGGCCTGATTTTCATATAATCGGATATAAAGTTTCCAAACTCGCTATCGTATTCGACTTCTCCAACAAGGTTTGAATAAGTTGGATTAAAGTCTATAATAACAGGCGCACCATTGCTATCGCTATTATCTGTTAAAAGGTTAACCTTATATTTAGAAAGGAAATCCTCTTTCGTTTTTTTGCTCACCCAAGGCATAATATTTTGCAAAACATCAGACTCCTGAGAATCCTCCTGCATAAAGCCGTCCATGTTTTCCAAAATATCCTCTTTAACGTTAAGCAGATAAGAAAAAACTCTCTCATTGTCCTTATATTGTTCGCATAGCTTATTTATATGTCTCCCTAAAGCAAAAAGACCGACCTTATATTCCAAAGCGTCGATTTCTTGTTGTGTCGCCCTTTCAAATCCATTAATCTGGCGCATGGTTTCAAGAGCCTTTGTTTGAATCTCCTCGGACTTTGCAGAGATATCGTTTTTTATCTCATCACAAAGCTCATCATATTCCTCTTCAGAGATTATCTCACCGTTAATTATAGGCATAAAATATATGCCAGAATTCGTCATCTTAACGCCAAAGTTGCTTCTTCTGGCATCATCGGTTATAAGCTTTATAACGTTTTCACGCTTATCCTGATAACTCCTTATTATTTCATGTTTTTCCTCTTCAAAGTCATCATCGTTAAAAACCTGTGGAAATTCGTGGATAAGCTTGCCTATAAGCTCCTCCATTTCTTCTTTAAACGCCCTGCCCTTTCCTGCCTCAAACGTCAAAAGCTCTGGATATTGCGGGTTTTTAAAATTATATATATAACAAAAATCCTTCGGCCTGTTCTCTCTCTTTGCAATCTCCTCGGCAAAGGCTTTAGCAAACGCCGTTTTCCCAAGGCCGGGCATACCGGAAACAAATATATTATAGCCCATACCCTTAACGTTTAAGCCGAATTTTAAAGCCTTTTCAGCGCGTCTTTGGCCTATGATCTTTGGCAAAACTTCAGATTCGTCGTCAATGCATCGATTAGCAATAAGGTTTTGCACATCAAAGCGTTTAAGCTCATTATAATTTAATTCTCTTATCAACTCATGTCACCCCTTGTTGATTAATTTTGCAAATAACCCGGTTTGGTTTTAGCAAAATTAACATTCACATATAAATGCATCTTGCCGGGCTGAATTATCTATTAAAAATATTTCCACATAATAATGGCATCCTCTTTTGTATCCTGATAATAATTCTTTCTTATGCCCTCAGGAATAAAACCGTTCTTGGTATAAAGCCTCTGAGCTCCTGTGTTATTAATTCTAACTTCAAGAGTTATGCCTATCATATGTTTTTTTATCCCTATTTTAATCAATTCCTTAATCAGCATATCCCCGATGCTTCTGCGGCGATAGCTCTCACGCACAGCGACGTTTGTTATATGCCCTTCGGTTATAACATGCCACATGCCCGCATAGCCAACGACCTTTCCGTCATCAACAGCAACGATATATATGCCAAGATTGTTTTCCTCAATCTCTTTTCTAAAAGCTCCTTTTGTCCATGGTATGGAAAAACATTCGCATTCAACTTCAAAAACCTCATCTAAATGTTCTATTTTCATTGGTTGTATGGTTATCATCAAAGTTATCCCCTTGTTATTTGTCAAATCATTTTATTAGTCCGGTGCGTTCATCGCGCTCCCTTTCCGCTTGTGATTTTCTCAGATAAAATGGCTTAAATTCATGCCCCGCAATGAGATGACCACTTTTTGCCAAAACAATTCCAAGGCTGCCGACGGACGAAGCCCTTTGCATGTTCATGTGTGGCGGAGCAAAAGAAAAGCCTAGGGACGAGCGCTCGATTTCGGCTTTAAAAGCAGCAGCACCATCACCTAAAAATATAACATTTTTTCCAAATTCTCCTGCCATTTTTATGATTTCATCTATATCCAATGCCATATATTCCGTTAAGCGTTTTATGCCATTAATTTCACACTCGTAAAAGGCAGTGTATGCTTGATTCCTTCTCGCATCCATAAGCGGAACAACCAAATCCCCACTTTTAAATACATTATATGCAATGGCATCAAGTGTCGGAACTGGTACCAAGCGCAAATTTGCACCGAACGCAAGGCCCTTTGCTGTAGCTATTCCTATGCGAAGCCCTGTGAAAGATCCCGGCCCGCTAGAGCATGCTATAGCATCCATCTCAGAAAGCTCCATACCCGTTATGCTAAAAATATTATCAACCATCGGCATAATAGTCTCTGAATGTGTCTTTTTAAAATTTGTAGTAAACTCTGCGACAGTCTTTTCCTCATCAACGATAGCAACGCTTGCTGCCAATCCGGTAGTGTCTAAAGCTAAAATCTTCATTATACAAAACCTCTTATCTGTATATTAATCCTCTATAACTATCTCTCTATAATCCTCGCCTTTTGAAAAATCCTTGCTTATTGTTATCCAAACAGCATTATCAGGTATAAGCTCTTTTATCATGCCAGCCCATTCAATAAGGCAAACCCCATCGCCATAAAAATACTCCTCATAACCCGTATCTTCCATTTCACTAACGGAAGTAATTCTATATACATCAAAATGGTATAAATTTATATCTCCATAATATTCGTTGATGATGCCAAAAGTAGGGCTTGTTACGTCGTCTGATATGCCAAGACCCCTAGCAACCCCTCGCACAAATGCAGTTTTTCCTGTACCAAGATCACCGCAAAGACAATAGACCTGTGATGGTTTCGCGGCTTTTCCGATTTCATATCCCAATTTTTCTGTTTCTAAAACGCTATTTGTGTTTATGATACGCATAATACCCTTTCCTTTCATGCATACTTTAAGCTAGGCGGAGCGATGATTTAATAAGCGACTAGCCAAAGACCAATTAAGTTGAATTTTAACACATATATTCTGCGTTTTCAAACATAAAAATGCTATGAAAAGCAAAGATTTTAATGTTGCATTATGTTTTTTTATATGTTATAATTTTTCAGTTGTCAGATGAAATGATTCATTTGGCATTAAAAACTACGCACACTGTCTTATGAACAGCATGGTGCCGCAATGCTTGCGGTTGCTCTTTTGCATAGGCAGTGGAGGTATAACCAAATAGGAGGTAAATTAAAATGAGTGTTATTTCTATGAAACAGCTTTTGGAAGCAGGTGTGCATTTTGGCCACCAAACAAGACGTTGGAATCCGAAAATGGCGGAATATATATTTGCTGAAAGAAACGGCATCTATATTATTGACTTGCAAAAGACCGTAAAAAAGATTGATGAAGCGTATGCATCTGTTTGCGAATTATTGCAGGATGGCGGAGAAGTTCTTTTCGTTGGAACAAAGAAACAAGCTCAGGACTCTATCAAAGAAGAGGCCGAAAGATGCGGAATGCATTATGTTAATGAAAGATGGCTCGGCGGTATGCTGACCAACTTTAAAACTATCGAATTAAGAATCCAAAGATTGAAAGAGCTTGAAACTATGAAAAGCGATGGAACATTTGACGTTCTTCCGAAAAAAGAAGTTGCAAAGCTTTCTCTCGAAAAAGAAAAATTAGAGAAAAATATCGGCGGTATTAAAAACATGAAGCGCATCCCTGATATTATATTTATTGTTGACCCTAAGAAAGAAAGAATCGCTATTCAGGAAGCGCATACATTAGGTATTCCGATCGTCGCTATCGTTGATACAAACTGTGACCCTGAAGAAGTTGATTTCCCTATCCCAGGTAATGACGATGCTATTCGCGCCGTTAAACTTATTGCTGGCAAGATTGCTGATGCTGTTATCGAAAACAGACAAGGTGAGCAGCAAGTAACAAGCGCTGAAGCGGAAGCTGAGGCTCCTGCCCAAGCAGAAGAGGTTATGGCATAAAACATATTTGTTATTTAATATAATTGGAGGTAATTAATATGGCAGTAACAGCAGCAATGGTTAAAGAGCTTAGAGAATTGTCCGGCGCCGGTATGAGCGATTGTAAAAATGCTCTTGTTGAAACCGACGGCGATATTAAAAAGGCGATAGATTTCTTAAGAGAAAAAGGTCTTGCGGCTGCGGCTAAAAAAGCAGGAAGAATTGCAGCTGAAGGTATAGTAGAAATATTAATAAACGACGAAGGCACAAAAGGCGTTGTTGTTGAAGTTAACTCCGAAACAGACTTTGTTGCTAAAAACGCTGAATTTAGAAACTATGTTGCCCAAGTAACTAAACAAGCGCTTGAATCAAGTGCGATTAATATTGAAGATTTTCTTAACGAGAAATGGTCTGTAGACCCAAGCGTTACCGTTAAAGAAGCTCTCAGCCAAAAAATTGCTATCATCGGCGAAAACCTTACTATAAGACGTTTCGGAAGATTGGAAACAGGTACAAACGGCGTTTTTGCAAGCTATATACACGGCAATGGCAAAATGGGCGTTTTGCTTGAAATGGAATGCGCTGTTAGCAACGAAGCTGTTTTAGAAGCTGGCAAAAACATTTGTATGCAGATTTCGGCTATGTATCCGAAATATATTCGCAAAGAAGAGATTGATCCGGAATTTATTGATAAAGAGAAATCAATCTTGAAAGCTCAAGCGTTAAACGATCCTAAAAACTCCGGCAAACCGGAAAACGTTATTGAAAAAATGATTGAAGGCAGGCTTAATAAAACTCTTAAAGAATATTGCTTGCTTGAGCAGTTGTATGTTAAAGACAATGATATGTCTGTTGCGCAGTATCTTGAATCCGTTGGCAAACAAGTTGGCGCGCCTATAACTCTTAAAAACTTCGTTTCCTTCGAAAGAGGAGAAGGCATAGAAAAGAAAGAAGAAAACTTTGCAGAAGAAGTCAGCAAAGCGATGAAGGGCTAATACAAACATTAAAAAACCCGTATATTAAGTATGCGGGTTTTTATTTGTGTAGCCTAAAATGTAAATATGTATAGCATTTTTATAAAATATATGGTAAATTATTATATGTGCTCACACACATAACATTTTTAAAGGAGATAGATTATGTTTAAAAATGTAATCATAAAAGTAAGCGGAGAGGCGTTGCAGGGCGAGAAAGCTATGTCGGGCAGTTCGGACTGTTTGTATCCCGCTTATGACGATGCCACAGTGGATACTCTCGTTTCTCAGATAATAAGTCTTAAAAACAAAGGCGTAAAAGTTTCGCTCGTTATCGGAGGAGGCAACTTTTGGCGCGGTCGTGATGCAAAGGCTGGCATGAACAGAGCAAAGGCAGACCAGATTGGTATGCTTGCCACAGTCATGAACGCAATATATCTTTCAGAGGCATTTAAAACCAAGGGCGCTGATGCTGTCGTTATGACACCGTTTGTTGTTGGAACATTCACTGAGCAGTTTGAAATATCAAAAGCTATAAATTATATTGATAAAGGCGTTATACTTATATTCGCCGGCGGTTCTGGCCTTCCATTCTTCTCTACAGACACAATCACAACTATTCGTGGGGCTGAGCTTGGGGTTGATGCTGTGCTTTTTGCCAAAAACGTTAATGGCGTGTATGATAGCGACCCAAAGAAAAACCCCGATGCCATAAAATACGATACCCTCACCTACTCCGAGATTATAAGCAAAAATTTAAGAGTTATTGATATTTCTGCTATGGATATCTGTAAAGACAGGCAGATGACAAGTGTAGTCTTCGGGCTTAACACCCCCGGATCAATAATAAGTGCAGTTTTCGGCCAAGACGCCGATTTATTTAAAGTAGGAACTAAGATCACTTGCTAAATCAATATTAAATTAAAGGAGGATATTTTATGTCGGACAAAACCAAGGAATATGAAGAGAAAATGAAGAAGTCAATCAAAAATCTGGAAAACGACTATTCTACGATACGCGTTGGCCGCGCAAACCCACATGTGCTTGACAAAATAACGATTGACTATTATGGCCAGCCTACGCCGATAAACCAGGTTGGAAACATATCTGTTCCGGAAGGCCGCATACTTCAAATCCAACCGTGGGACGCATCAACATTAAAACTTATTGAAAAAGCCATCCAACAATCGGATCTTGGCATCAATCCTTCAAACGACGGTAAGCTTATTAGGCTCGTATTCCCCGAGCTTACAGAGGAAAGAAGAAAGTCCATAACCAAAGACGTTAAGAAAAAAGGTGAGGATTGCAAGATCGCTATAAGAAATATCCGCCGCGACGCTGTTGACTCATTTAAAAAGATGGAGAAAAAGGGAGAAATCCCGGAAGATACATTGCACGACTTGGAAGACGAAATTCAAAAGCTTACAGATAAGAGTATTGATGAGATTGACAAGCTTGTTGAGTTAAAAAATAAAGACGTTATGTCTATCTAAGCAAATACTTATTTAATTTAGTGTTATCTAATCATGTTCGGGCGGTATAAAAATGGAAAAATTCGCAAATATTAATTTTAATAATCTGCCGAATCATATCGGCATAATAATGGACGGAAACGGACGTTGGGCCAAAAAACGCCTTATGGCTAGAAAAGCCGGCCATAAGGCAGGCGCAACGGCGCTTAGAAAGCTGTCTGAAGCTATGAACGCCTACGGCTTTAAAAACCTGACCGTTTTCGCTTTTTCCACTGAAAATTGGAAGCGTTCCGCCGAAGAAGTGTCCGACATTATGAATTTATTGCGGGATTATATTAAGCAATATATCGAGGATACTGAAAAAAACAATATGCGCATAAATGTCATCGGGGATATCACCAGGCTTGATCAGGATATTCAGGATTCTATAAGGCATCTTCAGGATTTGACAATAAACAAAGAAGGCATGTGCATCAACATAGCCATCAACTACGGCAGCCGGGATGAGATTATTCGCGCCGTAAGGAATATGGCTAAGGCTTGCCAAAAGAACCGGTTATCACCGGAAGATATTGACGAAGCATTGTTTTCTTCATATCTGGATACCGCAGGTTTTAACGACCCTGAGCTTTTAATCCGCACAAGTGGCGAGAAGCGCATTTCGAATTTTATGCTGTGGCAATGTGCATATTCCGAGCTATATTTTTCAGATAAGCTTTGGCCTGATTTCGGTATAAATGACCTTATGGCTGCGGTTTATGATTATCAAAACAGAAACCGCCGTTTCGGTGGAAGATAAAAAACATAAATGTATGGGCCGAATACGCTCGCCCATCAAAACATAAGCATTACGGACAAGAAATTTTATGAGGTGATTTTGTGACAACGCGTATTATCTCCAGCCTAATCGGATTGCCGCTTATAGCCCTTTTTATTATGCTTGGCGGGATATATTTAAAAATAATAATCTTGGCAGTTATTTTAATAGCATTGTCCGAAATCTATCATGCCTTCTCCAAAAAAAACCTTATGGTTCATTGGATTGGATATATTTTTGCCTGCATATATATGTTATTTGCAGACCAATTGACCAAGCCACACGTTTTATTCTTTATATTATGCTCGTTTATCATATGCTCTTTCGTGGCTCTTGTATTTTTTATAGACAAAGTTTCTATCATTGATGTATCATTGATGATATTTGGTTTTTTTTATGTAACCACTCTAATGTCTACAATATATCTTGTTCGCGAAAAGCCATACGGTCAGTTTTTTGTTTGGCTAAGCTTTATTGCGGCATGGGGCTGTGACACGGGGGCATACTTTACTGGTCGTGCTTTTGGGCGGCATAAGCTTGCGCCAAAGCTAAGCCCAAAAAAGACGATAGAAGGCTCAATCGGCGGAGTTATTGTGGCGACGCTTTTGGCTGTCTGCTATGCTCTTGCCGTTTCGAAATTTAGTTCAATTAGAGACATAAATATAATAGGTTTTTGCGCCGTATCGGGCTTTATAGGGTCGATTCTGGCTCAAATCGGGGATTTAACCGCCTCAGCTATAAAACGTTATACCGGGGTAAAAGACTATGGCAATATAATCCCCGGCCATGGCGGCGTTATGGATAGGTTTGATAGCGTGTTATTTACCGCTCCTGCCATATATATCGTTATGGTTGTAATGCTTAAAGTTTAAAGGAGAGACAAAAAATTGATAAGTTTATGCAGAGGTGTTATGTTTGTCTGTTAAAAAAATCACCGTTCTTGGCTCCACCGGCTCTATAGGCAAACAAACCTTGGATGTTGTGCGCCAAACCGGCTGCGCTGAAATTATGGCGCTTACTGCACATTCAAACATAGATCTTTTGGAGAAGCAAATAATAGAATTTAAACCACAAATAGCCGCTTTAACAGATGATAAAAAAGCGGCTGATTTATCGCAAAGAATAAAAAATCACGGCTTAAAAACGCAAATCTTATCCGGCATGGATGGGCTTATAGCCGCTGCAACCCTTAACGGCGTAGAAATGGTGTTAAACTCTCTTGTAGGAAACGTTGGCCTTAGGCCGACTATTGAAGCAATAAAACATAAAAAAGATATAGCTCTGGCAAACAAAGAGACTCTGGTTTCTGCCGGTGAACTGGTTACGCAATACGTTGAAGAAAATAATGTTCATATTTATCCTGTTGATAGCGAACATTCAGCTATTTTTCAATGCCTTCAAGGCAACGAACATAATGAGATCAGCAAGATTTATTTGACAGCTTCGGGCGGCCCTTTTCTCGGCAAAACGATGGAGGAGCTAAAAACGGTTACGCTTAAACAAGCTCTTAACCACCCGAATTGGAGCATGGGCAGCAAAATTTCGATAGATTCTGCCACGTTGATGAACAAAGGGTTAGAGGTTATAGAAGCAAAATGGCTGTTTAAGCTGCCGGTTTCAAAAATAGATATTGTTGTTCATCCGCAAAGCATTATACATTCCATGGTGGAGTTTTGTGACGGCGCAATAATGGCTCAGCTCAGCGAACCAGACATGCGTGTTTCTATCCAATACGCCTTGACGTATCCAAACAGGGTAAAAAACGATTTTCCGCGTATCAACTTTTTTGAAAGAAATAGCTTAACATTTGAAAAACCAAGATATGATCTGTTCCCTTGCTTACAGCTTGCGTTTGACGCTATAAAGATTGGGGGCACGATGCCCGCCGTTTTAAACGCCGCAAACGAAATATCTGTTTCAAAGTTTTTAAACGAAGAGATCAAATTTTTAGATATAGCACGTATTATAGAACGGACGATGTCCGCATATAATGTTAAAAATAAATACACGTTGGACGATGTTTTTGAAGCGGATATGTGGGCAAGAGACTTTGCTGGCAACTGCGTACACGTCTAACCGTTTGTAATGAGGATGTGTATTGTCTGATGTCGATTATTATTGCTATACTGGTTTTTGGTGGAATTATACTAGTTCATGAATTGGGGCACTTTTTTGCAGCAAGAAAATGCGGTGTAAAAGTTGAAGAGTTTGCTATAGGCATGGGCCCCAGAATACTGCACCGCAAGTTTGGAGAGACCATTTATTCCCTGCGCCTCTTCCCGATAGGCGGTTCGTGCCGTATGCTGGGGGAAGACGAAAGCAACTCTGATCGCCGGGCTTTTAATAACAAACCTGTATTGCCGCGTATAGTCATCATATTGGCCGGAGCTTTTATGAACTTCGTGCTAGCTCTTGTTATCGCCACCGGCGTTATTATGGTAAACGGTTATACTTCTCCCACAGTCTCCGCCGTTGTAAGCGGTTCACCAGCCGAACAAGTCGGGCTTATGCCGGGAGACAGAATTATTGAGGCAGACGGGACAAAAATAAATATCTTTTATGATATGACGTTTTTATTGCAGGATACTCAAGCAAAACCTATCTCCCTAACGATACTTAGAGATGGAAAGAAGATCCAAAAACAGGTTACACCATATGCAGTCCAAAGTGAGGACGGTATAACAGAATACCGAATCGGATTTAATGCAATAAAGAAAGACGGCTTCTTTTCAGAGCAAAGGGAAGGCTTTGAAAAAGCAGGAATATTTGACAGCATTCAAAATGGTTTTTATACAAACGTTTTCTATGTTAAAACTGCGCTTGTCGGTATAAGCCGGCTCGCAACGTTAAAAATAGGCATAGATCAGATGTCTGGCCCCATTGGTGTTACTAATGCTATCGGAGAGACGTATGAAAAGAGTATGGAATTTGGCGTTAAGCCAGCGGTTTTAAATGTTCTTAACCTAATGGCATTTTTATCTGCAAATATTGGTATTTTTAATCTTTTGCCCTTCCCTGCGTTAGACGGTGGCCGATTCATTTTCCTCCTGCTTGAGGCGATACGCAGAAAGCCTGTCAAACCAGAGATAGAAGGTATGATACACTTTGTTGGTTTCACGTTGCTGATGATTCTAACTGTGTTTATTTTGTATAATGATATAGTCCGCCTTTTGCACTAGCCTAAATAACAAAACCTTGGGAAGCTCTTATAAAAAAGTCTCTCCAAGGTTTTCTTGTTTTATTTGTAGGGGCGACCTTTGGTCGTCCGAATTTTGATCTTATTTCTGACGAGCACAACTCGCCACCTACACCTACAAGCATTAATTAGTTTTACATAAAGCACCTACATCTGGCTTCTTGCATATCCTATATACTCAAGGCAATATTCGTCTTTTCCCAATAAAGCATCAGAAGCAAATAGTGTGCTTTTTATTAATTTTGATGTGATATCAATAATGGCCGCATCAAGGCCACATTGCAAAGCCATTGCTAAAAACGATGCATTGAGTTCCGCACGTTTCGGCAAACCAAATGATATATTTGATAACCCGCAAACAGTATTTACATTTGGAAAAGCTTGTTTAACGCGTCTTATCGTCTCAAGTGTCGTTACTGCGGCGGTCTCGTTTGTAGCCACAGCCTCAACCAAAACATCAGTAAAAATATTTTTCTCTGGTATATCACAAGCCTTTAATTGCAAAATAAAGTTTGTTATATTTTCTACTCTATCATCAGCCGTTTGCGGTATCCTATTGTCCCGCACAGGCAGACAAACTACAGGTATATTGCGCTCCTTAACAAGACCAATCAATCCTTCATATTTTTCTCCAAAAGATATAGAATTGACTATTATCTTCTTGTTATTTATTAATGGTATGCATCTTTCAAGTATTTCCGGGTTGGATGAATCAATCATAACTCCACAATCCGAGTTTTCCGCAACAAGCCCACAAACCCAAATCATCTTTTGAAGCTCATCATCGCCTGTCAAGGCAGTGTTAATATCCAAATACTCTGCTCCGTTTTCCACTTGCAGTTTAATAAGGTTTATAATATATTCCTCGTCATGGCTTATAAGCGCATCAAGCGTCTTTTTTATTGAACTGTTAAGCTTTTCTCCTATAATAAGCATCAGTTAAACCTCCTAATATAATCAACAATTTCAAGGGATAAATCTATCCTCTTTAGCGGCGTCATGATATAATAACCATCACATTCGCCTTTTATCCCATCTATGATGCCTTTCGCATAACCCAAGCATATATCTTTTGCTTCGTCAGCGTCTTTGTTTTCAAGGCTTTTTATAATTTCAGTGGGGATATTTATGCCCGCAACTTCGTTATTTAAAAACATAGCGTTTTTATATCCGGCAAGCGGCATTACTCCCGCCATTATTTTGCAATTAAGCCGGGCTTTTGCCATAAAAAGATTCTCAGCGTTTTCCGCAGAAAAAATAGGCTGTGTTAGTAAAATATCCGCTCCGCTTTTTATTTTCTTTTCCGCTCTTCTAAGCTCGAAATCAAAATTTGAGGGGCTTATGTTAAGAGCGGCGCAAATAGTATAAGGCGATTGAGCAAAAACCGTTTCATTAAGGCTTTTTATAAAGCTTATTAGCTTGAATGAGTTTAAACCGAATACGTTTGACGCTTCCACCCTATCCTGCTTTGCAATAGCATCACCGGTTATTGCCAAAACGCTTCTTATGCCGTCAATGTTTGCAGCCAGCAAATCTCCTTTTATAGCTATCTGGTTTTTGTCTCTGCAACAAATATGCGGTATCGTATTTATTCCGCATTGTCTCTGAACAATTCCGGAGATTATAAAGCTGTTTGCTCTAGCCTTTCCCAAAGGAGAGTCCGGCACTGTTATAAAATCAGCGCCGTGCTGCTTCGCCATATTGCTTGCATTTATTATATAAGCTGCATCCGCATCAATCGGAGGGGATATCTCAACGGCAATCACCGTTTTTTTATCATAATCAGGATTCTTTTTTGTTGCACTGACCCGGCTTACAGCTGTTCCCGCCTTAATGGTTTCTGGTTTGCCACTTTTGACCTTATTTACAAACAACCGTATATGCTCCGGCGTTGTTCCGCAGCATCCGCCCAAAACCCTTACGCCATATGAATATATCTCAAACAGCTTTTCGGAAAAGTATTCCGGATTGTCAAAATAAACGGTTCTTCCGTTAACGTTCGTTGGATAACCCGCGTTTGGCATGACAATAAGAGGATATTTTCCAACGGGTATTGCCTTTATAAGCTCCAGCATATGAACAGGGCCACAGACGCAATTAAGCCCGACATAATCAGCCCCAAGCGCAATAGCTTCGTCAAACAAATCCTTATAATAATTAGCAGATTTAGTATAACCATCCTGACTTACAGCAAACGACGTTATAATAATAGAATCCGCAACATTATTCTTTATATATCTAATAGCCTTATGTAAATAAGACGCCTCATTAAGCGTCTCAAACAAAAAGCATTTTGCTCCAGCGCCGATAAAAATTTCAGCAAGCTTAACATATGCGTCATCGGCATTTTCTTCATAAATAGGGCCCATGTCTGAAAAAATCTTTATATCCCTGCCCAAAGCAGCTTCGCAAGCAATTTCAAAACCGCTCTTTATAACATTCTCCAAAACGTCATTTTGGGATATCAAAGATGGATTGACGCCAAACGTGTTTGTTTTTATTGCAGTCGCACCGCTGTTTATATACTCCCTATGAACATTTAAAACAATATCCCTATTTGCTATATTAGCCATCTCAGGGAATTCCAGATTAAGTTTTGTATAATCAATATATGTTCCATATGCACCATCGAAGATGCAAATATCTGTCATTCGATTCAACTCCGTTTTTTAAAGTTTTCCATTAAACATATAATAAAATTGCTTTTTAAGCAATGTTATTTTTTTACATATAGCCTGCAAAGGTTCTTGAAATGTTTGGGGAAACCTTTTATAAAAAGTTTCCCCAAGATTTTATACCCATATTCCATTTAGAATTCAGCATTGTCAGGCTTCCATCCCTTAACGAACTTTATAAACTCATCCTCAGGCAGCGGTTTGCTTATTAAATAACCCTGTATTTCTTCGCATTCAGCCGCCTTTAAGAAAGCGTATTGATCCTTGTTTTCAACACCTTCTGCGGTAACAACCATATGCAAACTTTTAGCCATAGCCAGTATAGCGCGGACAATAGCCTGATCTTCCTCGCTTGTGCTGAGCTTTGAAATAAATGAACGGTCAATCTTGATCCTATCAACTGACATTTTGTTAAGATAGCTTAGCGATGAATAACCCGTTCCAAAGTCATCAACGGAAATCTCAACTCCCAAGCTATGCAAAGCTTGGAAAACCACATTTATCTTGTCTATGTCATCAACCAATGTCTGCTCAACTATTTCGATGTCCAGCTTAATGTATTGCACACCAAATTCCTCAACTGCTGATTTGACCATTGCTATAAAGTCCTTATGCAACAGCACTTGTGCCGAAACATTGACTGCAACAGAACAGTTGATGCCCTTGCGCATGAATCCCTTTTGTATGCGGCAGCATTCTCTAATCATCCACCAGCTAAGAGGGATAATAAGGCCTGATTCCTCCGCCTGCGGTATAAAGCTCATAGGGCTTATTACTCCCTCCGGTGAAACCCAACGCATGAGCGCCTCACAGCTTAGTATTTCCCCGGTTGCTATATTAAGCTTTGGCTGCAAATACGCCATAAATTCTTTACAATTATCATTAACCGCTGTACGCAGCTTATTTTCTATATAAATCCTCTGCTGGACGGCCATTTGCAGCTCATGATGATAAGTAACATAAGCGCCTCTGCCCATATCCTTTGCACGATACATTGCTATCTCAGCGGTTTTTATAAGTGTTTCGGCATCCTGACCATCTGCTGGGTATGAGCTTGATCCTATAGAAGCTCCTATTTGCATAGTTCTGTGTTTCAAATCAAAATGCTCTTTAAATACAGAGAATATTCTTTCAGCAAACAACTGCATTTGGGCACGATCATTTAAATTTGTCGCTACTATTAAAAATTCGTCGCCGCCCATACGTGAAACAAAAGCGTCGCCGTCAAAACATTCCTTAAGCCTTTTTGCAAGCTCAACGATAAAACCATCTCCGGCTTTATGCCCCAAGGTGTCATTTATAAACTTAAATCTATCAAGGTCAAAGTAATACACCGTCAAACCAATGGAATCTCTTTTTGCCTTAACAATCTCTTCTTCAAGATAAGAAATAGCCATGAACCGGTTGCTCAGGCCAGTTAGCATATCATAATTGGCTCTGGCAAACAGCTCTTCATTATTCTTTTCTATTATATCCCTTGATGTTTTGATACGCGTAAGCATACTATTGACAGCTATGGTCAAATTATCCAGCTCTAGGTTTCTTCCGTTTTGCTCTATTGTGGCACTAATTGTTTCCAAATTTATTTCGTTAACATCATTTACAAGCTCACCTAGAGGCCTGACAACAATGCGGTTTAGCAGATTAAGCATTATTATAAGCACAAAGCCGCAGCAAAGAGCAATAACTAATATAACAGTCGATATATAATTAATCCCACTTTCATAAATACTTCTCGGAGAAGAAAATGATACAAGCAGATTGCCGTTACCAAAAATATCGTTCATTATTGTGTATGACACAACATTTTGATCCTTAATAGCAACCAAATCACCTTGCTGGAAAAGCTCATTTTTTTGTTCATCTGATAAATCGACGTCATCTAAATATTCAACATAAAAATGCAACCCCGAATTGGCAGTCAAATATTGGAGTTCCTTATCGTCTATTATCCTTCCAAAAATAAAAGAACCGACACAAGGGCCTGTTTCATCAGAACGTATAATGGGGAATGAGCTCATATAATAAATCATCCCATTGTGATTAATAAACCCGGACATACCTATCTGTGTTGTATCCTTTAAGTCCAACACCTCATCCTCTTGAAATGTCGCCATTGTGGCCGGACCGATTGTTTCATATAAATCTGATAAATCAGGATATCTTTGTATAAATTTAAGTTCGTTAAAATCATAGAAACGCTCATAAACAATTTTGTTGTCAGAGTCAAGCACAGTGATAAAGTTTATTCTAAACAGCTGGAAAGGATAATCAGTTAGATAATCGTCAAGAAACTCGTCATAATCGCCATTTACATAGTCATATGTATAATCCCAGCTAGACCAGTCTCTCGTTATCCTTGGCAGATAGTTGACAGATGAATCAAAAACATTCTCAGCCATATTAACCTGACTACGCATATTGTCATTTTCACGATCCATTAGCTGTTTCTGCATACTAAGAAAAAAAACAACATAAAGAAAAATGAACATCAACAAAAACGCAATAGCTGTTGTAGCAATTATTAAAGTCTTTATTGATGGCTTTTTTTTCACATGTAAACCCATGCCGACATCTTTCCTTTGCATTATTGTATATAACATTTATAACTTATATTTATAGCCCTATAATCATATATAAATCTAAACATATAACTTATTATAGCACATTTTGTCAATACCATTTATCAATATTTGTGACAACATTTTACAAAATATATTATTTTGGCCGGGGCATTATATATATTACAAAAGAGGTGTTAAAAATGCATAAAGATTTCAAAAAATATAAAATAATAGCCTTATTCTTATCTATTTTCACATTTATTAACGCTAATCCTTACACAATCTTAACGATACACGCCACACACAAAAACGAATCAAATGCAACGATTGCCTTTGTCGGAGACCTAATGGTTCATAAACCACAAATGGTTTCCGCATATAATAAATCCACAGACAGCTATGACTTTAATTATTGTTTCTCAAAGGTAGAAAAATATTTAAAAACGACTGATATGACGGTCGGGAATCTGGAAACAACTTTTGCTGGTAATGAAATAGGCTACAGCGACTATCCCTGTTTTAATACACCGGATACATTTGCAGAGGCATTAAAAAAGGCGGGAATAAGCCTTTTGACTACAGCGAACAATCATTCCAATGATAAACGTGAAGCAGGCATTTTAAGAACACTGGATGTTTTAGACAAGCTTGGATTTGATCATGTCGGAACGTATAGATCCCAAGAAGAGCGGGATCATGTATTTATAAAAGATATAAATAATATAAGATTTGCGTTTCTGTCTTATACGTATAGCACAAACGGTATACCTCTTCCCGAAGGAAAAGACTATCTTGTTAATATGCTGGACGAACAGCTTATTAAAAAAGATATAGCAAAGGCAAAGAAAGCCAAACCGGATATTATTGTCGTTTTGCCACACATGGGCAATGAATACGAAACAGCGCCCAACGATACATTTAAACAATATGCAAAAATGATGGCGGAAGCCGGGGCTGATGTCATCATAGCAAGCCACCCACACGTCATACAGCCAATGGAATTTATAGAAGTTACAGATAAACACGAAACAACCAGAGACTGTTTCGTCGCTTATTCAATGGGAAACTTTGTTTCCTCCCAACGTACAAAGCCAAGGGATGCGGGAATGATTTTAAACATCAGCTTTAAAAAAGCAGGAAACAAAACACAAATAACATCTGTTAGCTATATACCAACATGGGTTAAATATACTAACACAAGCGGCCAAAGAGATATGATTGTATTACCTGTCTTTGATACGCTAAAAGCGGTTGAAAACGGCGAACGCATAGATCTCAGACCAAATGATTTGCAAAGGATTATTTCCGTTAATAACGAAATAGCAATGAAAATCCTTGGCACAGAAGTTCATCCCGCTGATATTGCCCCTGCGTACTATTATAAAATAATTGAATAATTTCTAAAAATCTTTGGGGCTAAAACCCCAAATTTTTTTGTGCTAAAACATTCTTAATTTGCATATAAATTACTCATAGTATTTATACAAAAGAGGGGATATGTTTTATGACTACAAAAGAACTGGCATCAAGATATATAGGCGGAAACCTGCGCGATGTTCTTGCCGGTATGAACTGTGAGACACATAATATCACAGAAATACGTATAAGAGTCAACAAGCCGCTGTGCGTTAGGATAAGCGGACGGGAATATTTTATCGCATCTGACGGCACGGCTTATAACTCCTCCGAAAAGGCGTATAAACCCACAGCAAACGATATAAATAACGCTATAGAGCTCATGAGTAACTATTCCTTATATGCCTTTGAGGAGGAACTAAAAAACGGATATATAACATTATCTGGCGGCCATAGGGTCGGTATATGTGGACAAGCAGTCTTAAACTCAGGCGAAATTAGAACACTAAAAAATATTAACGGCCTGAATATAAGAATAACCCATGAAGTAAAGGGTTGTGCATCCAAGATAATAAACTACATAGCAAAACCATCATTAAAGCATACGATGATTATATCACCTCCGGGTTGTGGCAAAACAACCCTTGTTCGTGACGTAACAAGGCTGCTTAGCGAAGGTGATCCAAGCAACAGCATAAGAGGCCACAATATCGGCATAGCTGATGAACGCTCTGAGATAGCGGCGTGTTATATGGGTATTCCGCAAAATGATGTGGGTATAAGATCCGATGTTTTGGATGCCTGCCCTAAAGCCAAAGGCATGATAATGCTGCTTCGCTCAATGTCCCCGGAAATTATTGTGGCGGATGAGATAGGCCGCGAGGAAGACGTATGTGCAATAGACGAAATCGCAAACTCCGGCGTTAAACTAATATGCACAGCCCACGGCTTTGGAATAGATGATTTAAAACAAAAAGAAACACTATCGAAGCTGCTTGCAAAAAAGATTTTCCAAGTCTTTATAGTTCTAAAAAACAGCGAAACCCCGGGCGAAATCTCGGGCGTTTATGATAGCAGCTTTAATAATATTTATGTGGGGTGAAAAATATGTTTTTAAAAATCGCGGGCAGCCTTTTGATTATCTTTTCATCCTCAATGTTTGGATATTATTATTCAAATCGTGATAACTACCGTATAAAGGCTTTGGAGGATATAAAAAAAGCGCTTATTATATTAAAATCACAGATAGAGTTTTCCCTCTCTCCCCTGCCCGATGCCATGTTGCTTATATCAAAGAGGACAAGCCCAAGTTTGGCCCTATTTTTTGAATATGTAGCAAACAGGCTTAATGAGAGGACAGGCTATGGCATAGACGCCATATGGCAGGATGCTTTGCAGACTTGTTTAAAAAAAACATATCTAGAGAGCGAGGACATAGACTATTTTAAATCACTCGGAAATACGCTTGGTTATCTTGATATGAAGCTGCAAACAAACGGCATACAAATCATGATTGATTATATAGATACAAAATGCGAATCACTGCAAGAAGTCAGCGGGAAAAACAAAAAGCTTTACAGTAGCCTTGGCATTTTGGGAGGCATATTGGTCGCTGTTGTGTTTTTATAAATATGTTACAGGGGACAAAACTTATTTATTAGGAGGAAATACATATGGAAATAACAATTGTTTTCCAAATAGCTGCGGTTGGTATTTTAGTTGCAGTTATCAACCAGGTTTTAATGAGCGCAGGAAGGCAAGAACAAGCAATGATGACGACACTGGCCGGAATTGTTGTCGTACTGTTTTGGATAATACAGCATATAAGCGGTCTGTTTACAACTGTGCAAAAGCTGTTTAATTTGTAGGAAGTGATTGTATGGAGATACTACAGATTGTTGCTATAGGAATCGTTTCGGCTGTGCTTTCAATTGTATTAAAAAAAGAAAGCCCAGTGTTTAGCCTTATGATATGTATCGCTGCAAGCCTTTTAATACTTATAATGCTTCTGCCGCATATTTCATCCGTCATAGGCTTTTTGCAAAACATTGGCGACAGGATAACAGCAAGCATACCTTATGCTCCTGTTTTGCTGAAAATAATCGGCATAGCATATATAGCGGAATTCGGTTCGCAAATCTGCCACGATGCGGGTGAATCAGCTATCGCCTCCAAAATCGAGTTTGGAGGCAAGATAATTATTCTAACGGTGTCGTCGCCGATAATATTTGCGCTTTTGGAGCAGGTGTTTAATATGCTGGGGTGAGCTTTAACACAAGCGCAACGGAGGTTTTACTAATGAGGAAGTACATAGTAATCTTAATTTTAGTAGTTATGGCTGTTTTATCAGTGCAACAGATATACGCGGCGGAAATAGACGGCCAAGAGGTCATTAATTCCCAAATTGATAATCTAAATCTTGGGGAAATAGATAAAATAATCGGCGGGATGGATACTGATTCTAACGGCATATCCATTGAAGATTTGGCAAGACAAGCCATAGAAGGCAAGCTGGATTTATCACCCCAAAGCATAATAAAGACAATCTCCAAGAGCTTTTTCGGGGAGTTTATTACCCTTGCATCACTTGTTCGAAACATGATTCTCATAGCAATATTGGGGGCATTTTTAAACAACCTATCCCTTTCGCTAAACAAAAACCATGTCAGCGAACTGGGATTTTATATGTGCTATCTAACAATAATCATTATTCTTATTTCATCGTTTAATATTTGCTCTGGGGTTATGATTTCGTTTATAAACGATTTATGCTCTATTATGCAGGCATCTTTGCCTGTTGTGCTTACGCTTATGGCTATGTCCGGCAATGTTGGCTCTGCTTATGTTTTTAGCCCGATTATGGCATTTATTATAAACGCTCTTGCCTTGTTTGTTAGAGATATTATAACGCCTGTTCTTATCTTCACAGCCGTTTTGCAGCTAATCAACTATATTTCTGAAAAAGAGATTTTGCAAAAGCTTGCCACTATGTTAAAAAAATGCACCGGCTGGGCAATGAAGGGTATGACCCTTATATTTGTTGCAATACTCTCCCTCCATGCGCTGAGCACGCCTATCGTAAACACGGCTGTTACAAAAACAGCAAAAGCAACGTTAAACATCGTACCCGTTGTAGGACAAGCATTAAATGGAGCTGTTGATATGGTAACCTACTGGACATCTGCGGTTAAAAGCGGTGTAATGACAGCGTTTATCATATCAATACTGATGATATGCGCTGTGCCTGTATTAAAGCTTATTGCGTTTATAGCGGTGTTTAAATTTAGCGCAGCAATAATCCAGCCGGTCAGTGATCCGCGCATAGTAAAGGCAATAGACAGCATCGGCTCTATAACGGCAGTATTGCTCGGGGCGTGTGTTTGTACCATATTCATGTTTGTGTTTATGGTTATGGTAACGCTTTCAATTTAGGCAAACAAAGGAGGACTCAATGATACACGATTTTGCTATTTATATAAGGGATTTGGCTGTCTTTCTTATATTCACCACGTTTGCCCTTGCCGTTATCCCTGATTCAAAATATAAAAGCTACATAAAGCTAACGCTTGGATTTGTTATGATTTTTTTGATTCTTCAGCCTATTAACTCATTCCTGGGGAATTCAAACGAGAGGAGCCTTAATGATATTGTGGATGAATTTACTACAAGAATAACTATAGACGGAGCATACACAGAGAAAATTCAATACGACGAAACACAAAACGAATTAATCCTAGAAACTTATAAATCAAGCATAAAAGACCAAATAAAAAGCCTTGTTAATAAAAGCGGAGATTTTTCGTATATAGACAGCTCTATCTCAGTTTGTGAAACAGAGGACAACTTCGGAGAGATTTTGGACATATATATTGAGGTCTCTGACAAGCCGGAGGCTTTCTCAAATATAACCCCAACAGCCAAGCCTTTTATAAGAATAGAGCCTGTTGAAATAAATAAAAAAGACATCTTTTCAACGAAATATGATCCCGATGCGGACAAAAAAGACAACGGAGATTATGCGGAGTTAAAAAATTTAAAAAATTTATTTTCGGACTTCTATAACTTATCTATCGATAATATACATATTACAGTACAAAAGAAAAATTGAGGTGAGAAACTATTATGAGCTTTTTCAAAAATTTGTTTAAAAACAAAGACAAAAAAAGCCTATACAGCTTGGCATTAATATTCATTGCGGGGGTTTGTTTACTTTTTTTTGGCGGCTTTTTCAGCCAAAACCCACGAAATGAATCCAAGACACAGGCGAAAGAGGAAACCAATATAAAAATGCCTGAAACTTACCCGAGCTATGAGACTGACCTGGAGAAAAGGCTTGAAAATGTTTTATCATTAGTGGAAGGTGCCGGTAAGGTAAAGGTAATGATAACTTTAACACATGGAAAGGAAGCTACCGTCCAGCAAGACAGCAAAACGAACGAATCCGAAACGGACGAAGTCGATGCTGCCGGAGGAAAACGCATATCATCACAGAAGACGTCGGAGGATAGCACAGTCATGATAAGAAACAGTGACGGCAGCGAAACACCGCTTGTGTTAGTGGAAACAGAGCCTAAGGTAGAAGGCGTGATTATAATTGCGGAAGGAGGCAATAATGTTTTGGTGAAAGATGCGCTCATTAAAGCGGCGCAAACTGTTTTAGGTCTAGAGACCCACAAAGTGCAAGTCTTAAAAATGAAATAATAAGGAGGATTTTTAATGTTTGCTATAAAAAGGAACCAGGTCGTTATTACAGCATTAGTTATTATGATTGCCGTTGCCGGATATCTCAATTACATAGAGACAACAAAGCCAAATGATAAAGACAGCCTGACATACAGTGAATATGAAGATGCAAAAGCAGGAAAGATTGTTGTCGATGACGTTACTGGGCAGGAAGTTATGATAGTTGATTCGAATAACACAGACGGCCTGAGCCAAGCCGTTTTAAATCCTGCTGACGAGGAAATCGGCATAGCATTAACATTTGATGATAATAATGCAAATCAAAACGCTATAACCCTTGAAGACGTTACAAGCAGGACCGTAAACATGCAGACAGACCCATCAGCAGCAACTAAATCGGATGACTCGGGCGGCGCTGTTTTTGTAAACAACACGAGCGATTCTTCATTCTTTGTTCAAGCTAAGCTAGATAGAGAGCAAAACAGAGCAAAACAAAAAGAGACCCTTACAGAATTAATCAATAATCAAAACGTTGCAAAGGCTCAAAAGGCTGAATGTGCAAACTCTATGCTAGAAATTCAACAAAGAATAGAAAAAGAAACTGCTGCGGAAGCATTAATCGAGGCAAAAGGCTTTGCAGAAGCATATGTTAGAATAGATGACAACACAGTAGATGTTATCGTTAGTAAATCCGTTCTTTCCGAAGCTGAAATAGCTCAGATAGAAGACATCGTAAAACGCAAAACTGGCATAGACTCAGCAAACATAAGGGTTGCCCCATTAAAAGCGAATTAAATAAAAATAAAAACAAACACTCTCGGTATATAAATCATAGTTACCGAGAGTGTTATTATTTTTAAGCATCATTATTCTGCAGCTCTGCCAACATGAGCCTTTCAATTTTCATTGCATCAGGTTGTGTGGGGGTAAACTTAATACCAATCCTTAAAAGTTTAATAATATTTTTGGCTGTTTTTTGAAGCTCTGATATTATTTTTGGATCTGAAATACAAAATGGCTGACCAGCCCTTATGTAAGGCTCTTTTATATAATCCGCTATAATTGGAAACATATCCTGAAACAATAGAGCGATTTGTTTATTCTGAATACGCATTATCTTTATAGAATCTGTAGGCTTGCCCTGTTTTTGTTTTTTCTTAATAATGTCTTCAAACTTGTCCACTTTAGTGCTACACGGTATAAGCCAATATAATGAAGTAGCGGTATCTTGCATTGCAAAATAATGAGGACGTTTTGTAGTCTCATAATTAATTTTTAAGTATGGATCATCCACCTTTTCAAAGAAACTGTCTAATATAAAATAAACACTTCCTTGGCTTATCATCATAAGTATTCACCTTAATAAATAAGCCCTCTACAAATACAGAGGGCTTAAAACTTATTCACGGTCTATTTGTAATTCGCATGACCGGCAGCGAACCACGTTTTCACGGCCTATTTATTATTCGCATGACCGGTAGCGAACTACTTATGGGTTTTAACCCTTTGTTATTATTATACGTAAAAATATAAATTATGTCAAGATTTAAAATACTATGGATTCCAAATAAGATAATCATTATTAGTAATAAATATTAACCATATAACTACATCTTTTCCGGCGCATAAATCCCCAAAAGCCCTAGGCCTGATTTTAACACTGTCTTTACGCTGTATACAATCATTAGCCTTGCTTTTTGAACATTTTCTTCTGTGTTTAATATCTTATTGTCATGATAAAATTTATTAAAGGATTGTGCTAGATCAATCAAGTATCGTGATACGATAAACGGCTCATTTTTATCCGCCGCTTCCACCATCTTTTCCGAAAACTTTGATATTAGCTTTACCGTCCCAAACGAAGCTTTATCGTTTAATACAGAAAAATCAACATCATCAAAATCTATATTACCCGCTTTCTCCAAAACACTGGTAGCTCTGGCATGGGTGTATTGTAAATAAGGGCCTGTTTCTCCGTCAAAGCTTAACATTCTTTCCCACGAAAAGACTACATCTTTTATCCTTCCGTTATACAAATCATTAAAAATAACGGCTCCTATACCAACCTTCTCCGCAATTAGTTCTTTATCTTCAAGCTCCGGATTCTTCTGCTCAATGATTTGGTTTATTCTGTTAACGGATTCGTTGAGTATATCCTGCATGAGAACAACCCTGCCGCTTCTTGTGGAAAGCGTGCCCTCCTCAAGGCTCACTAAACCAAACGGTATGTGAATCAAATCCTTCTCCCATTCATAACCCATAAGCCCAATAACCTTAAACCATTGCGCAAAATGCAGGCATTGGTCAAGCGCTGTTACATAAAGGCATTTCTCAAAATCATAGGTTTGCTTTCTATAAATAGCAGCAGAGATATCACGTGTTGGATAAAGCGTTCCGCCGTCACTGCGCAGTATAAGACATGGTGGCATTTTATAGGCTTCTAAATCAACAATCATCGCGCCATTACTTTCCACAAGCAAATCCTTCTCGCGCAGTTCATCAACAACAGCATCCATTTTATCGTTATAAAAGCTCTCTCCTGCCCAGGAATCAAATGTAATACCAAGCCTGTCATATATTTTGTTAAATTGTTCCAAACTGAGATCGCAAAACCATTTCCATAGGCCTATGGCCGTTTCATCATTGTTTTGCAGCTTAACAAACCAAGCGCGAGCTTCGTCATTAAGCGAAGGATCCAAGTCAGCCTCATTGTGGAATTTTACGTAAATGCGGTTTAGTTCATCAATGCCGTTTTCATCCACCAATTCTTTTGAGGACCATTTGTTATAAGCCACCATAAGCTTGCCGAACTGCGTTCCCCAGTCACCCAAATGGTTTATACCAAAGCTTTTATATCCGATGGCGTTATAAATATTATACAAAGCATTCCCGATTACAGTCGAACGCAAATGCCCCACATGGAAGTTTTTGGCTATATTAGGAGATGAATAATCAATGATTATTGCCCTTCCCTTACCTATATCTAATGTTCCGTATTTATCTCCTTGTTTATATACTTCATTCAAAACACTGGAAGCAAAAAAATCCTTCTTAACAAAAAAATTAAGATACGGCCCTGTTGGGCGTATTTCTTCAATAAAATGAGGTTTTTCAATCTTGCCTGCAAGCTCGGCGGATATGGCAGGCGGCGCTTTTTTTAAGGCCTTTGCCAACCGAAAGCATGGAAACGCATAATCCCCCATTTTGGAATCGGGCGGAGTTTCCAGCATTTCGTAAAGCTCATTTTCTTCCAAACAATCTACGCACTGCCCTATCATCTGTGCTATATCTTTTTTAATATCCATAATCAATCACCTTCATATGATATGAGATCTTGGAAAACTTTATCGCCAGTTTCCAAGCCTTTAAAAAGTCCGTCTCTATTTATGGGGATTATATATTAATTAAATATCTCTGTCAATAAAATTTCCTGTTTGATTCAGGTAAACACTGAATTAATTCACATTACCTTAAATATTGTTAGTGATTTGCAAAAAAAGTTGAAATAATTTTATAACTGAGTTATAATATGTATATAATAAAAGAGAGGATGCGCCAACATCCCCTCAGTAGCACAAGCCGCTTTAAAGGCGGTTAGGCTTGCGATTAAATTACAGAAATAACCGCTGACCTTGGCATTTTGGGGGCGGTTATTTTTTTGTGTTAATAATATGAACTACCAATGCGGCAAACGCTATCATTAACGTTAAAACCTGAAATGTGTCCATATTGGCCTCACCTCCCCTTGCAGGAAGTCAAGCCTAACCGCCCTTATGCGCTTTGATGTGCTATAATATATTATAACACGACAAAATATTAAGGTAAACACTGATCTAATTTTTCGAAACAATATTAGATCAGTATTAACTTAGTATATCCAAAAGTAAAGCAATTTGCGTTTGCATTTACCACATTCGTATGTTATAATTTTTATTGGCTTAAATAGATTTTTTTAGGAGGGAGGGCATTACCTTGAAGCATATAAAGACGCTTAACACAGTTGTTTTAAAAAATACCGTTTCCGGCGGCTGCGGAGAATGCCAAACATCTTGCCAGTCTGCTTGCAAAACGTCCTGCACTGTTGCAAACCAAGCTTGCGAAAGCAGAAAATAAGCTTTTTAAATTTACAGGTTCTTTGGCAGACAATGAACCAATCCTGACAATAAAACCATACGATACATTCTTAACAGACTTGTATTGTATGGTTTATTATTGGCTTTTAAGGAATAAGGAGAGAACACGATGATACATAAATATTACATGAATGGCTATTATATAGTTCTGGATGTCCATAGCGGCTCCGTTCATGTGGTAGACTCGGTTGTTTATGATATTTTGGATTTTTATAAACAAAAAAACCTTGATCAGATAATACAAGCCCTAACAAACAAATACGAAAGAGAGCAAATAATTAATGCATATAATGAAATAAAGCAGTTGGAAGAAAGCGGGCTAATGTATTCGCGAGATGAATATGCTGCTATGGCCGATGTGGCCGAAAACAGAAAGCCTGTCGTTAAGGCATTATGCCTTCATATCGCCCATGACTGCAATTTGAAATGCAAATACTGCTTTGCAGAGGAAGGCGAATACCATGGAAAGCGTTCACTTATGTCCTTTGAGGTTGGCAAACAGGCGATAGATTTTTTGATTGCAAATTCCGGCAATAGAAGGAATCTGGAGATAGATTTCTTTGGCGGCGAGCCCACGCTTAATTTTGACGTTGTTAAGCAAATAGTCGAATACGGCCGCAGCATGGAAAAACAGCACAACAAAAACTTCCGTTTCACTTTGACTACGAACGGTTTACTCTTAGACGACGAGATGATTGAATATATTAATAACAACATGCAAAACGTTGTTTTAAGCATAGACGGACGCAAGGAAACAAATGATAATATGCGAAAGCGTGCCGGTGGCCAAGGCAGTTACGATGTTATTGTTCCAAAGTTCCAAAAGCTTGCAGAAACTAGAGAGCAAAACAACTACTACGTAAGAGGAACGTTTACAGCAGAAAATCTGGATTTTGGCAATGATGTTTTGCATCTTGCCAAGCTAGGCTTTAAACAGATTTCTGTTGAGCCTGTTGTATCTGATGATGCCGAAACATATTCCTTACGCACGGAGCATTTGCCACGATTGTTTGAAGAATATGAACAGCTTGCAACTAAAATCCTTGAAATGGAACAAAAAGGGGAATGGTTCAACTTTTTCCACTTTATGATAGATTTGACAGGAGGCCCATGTATTGCCAAAAGGCTTGCTGGATGCGGAGCTGGATGTGAATATTTGGCGGTTACTCCCGAAGGGGATTTATACCCCTGCCATCAGTTTACCGGCATAGCAGAATTTAAAATGGGTGATGTTTTTAACGGCGTCTCTAACCATGACCTACGCAAAACCTTTGATAAATGCAACATATACGCCAAAGACGAATGCATAAACTGTTGGGCAAAGTTTTATTGCAGCGGCGGCTGCGCCGCAAATGCTTATATGACCAACGGCGATATTTTGAAACCGTATGAGCTTGGCTGCGAATTACAACGAAAACGCTGCGAATGCGCTATTATGATGAAAGCGGCGCGCTTAGGCGACGAATAAGGACAGAGGTATGCCTTATGGCAAAATGGTTTTTGAAAAAAATCGAAGCGAATATCGAGCTTATGTCCAAAACCCTTGGCATAAGCCCTGTTTTATCCGCCATACTATTAAACAGAGGAATAAACTCAAAAAACTCTGCGATAAAATTTCTTAACCCCAGTTTAGATGATTTTCTCAGCCCGTCTTTGTTTAAGGATATTGATAAAGCAGTGGAGCTAATTGTAAAAACGGCGCAGTCCTGTGGAAAAATCGTTATATACGGTGATTACGACGTGGACGGGGTTATGAGCGTTTCTATTCTGTATAAGGCGTTAAAAACGTATGGCGCAGATGTTTCCTTCTATATACCGCACAGGGAACATGAAGGTTATGGGCTTAATATCGAAACTATAGACAAATTGCATCAGTTGCAAACCAGCCTTATAATAACGTGCGATAATGGCATATCCGCCATTGACGAAATAGCTTATGCAAAAAATTTGGGCATAAACATTATTATAATAGACCATCACGAGCCGGGCTTTTGTAAAAACGAAAACGGAGAGGAACAAGACGTTTTGCCCGAAACCGCCGATGCAATTATCGACCCAAAACAGAAATCGTGCTGTTATCCGTTTAAATCTCTATGCGCGGCAGGAATATCGTATAAATTTTCAAAATATTTTTTTGACTGCGTTAAAATGGAATTCACCATTGACGAGGAACTTCTAATATTGGCATGTATTGCCACGGTTTGCGACATTGTAGATTTGATTGATGAAAACAGGCTTATTGTAAAATATGCTTTAAAGCTTATTAATGACGGAAAGTATTTATTAAACAAAGGACTGTCAGCGCTAATAAAAGAGCGTGGCTTGGAAAACAAAACAATAGGAAGCTTTGAAATTGGCTTTGTTCTCGGGCCGTGCATTAATGCCACGGGAAGGCTGGAAACAGCGCTAATCTCGGCAGAGCTTTTTACATGCGATGATGCGGCCAAAGCCGCTGAATTAGCGAAAAAGTTATGCGAACTTAATGAAGACAGAAAGACAAAAACATTAAAAAGTGTTGAATACGCTCTCGAATCACTTCGTTCTCACGAGCAATTGGATAAAGTCATCGTTTTGTATGACGAAGCTATTCATGAAAGCATAGCAGGAATAGTTGCAGGCAGGATAAAGGATTCGTTATATCACCCAACGATAGTTTTGACCCATAACCCAAGTGGGCTTGCTAAAGGTTCTGCGCGTTCTATAGAGGGATATAATATTTTTGAGGAGCTATACAAGTGCCGTGATTTGTTTGAGAGGTTCGGCGGGCATGAGATGGCTGCTGGGTTATCTTTGGATAGTGAAAATATAGAAACTCTGCGCTATCGGCTTAACGAAACATGTACACTTACAGAATTTGATTTTGAAAAGACAATAAGAATAGATAAAGAACTACCCCTTTCATCCGTAACATACGAACTGGCTAACGAATTGCGCCTGCTGGAACCCTTTGGCAAAGCCAATAAAGAGCCTGTATTCGGAACAAAAAATCTAACCGCAAATATAATCGAAACGATAGGCAAGGACAAGAAAACCTTACGCTTCAGCTTCACAATCCCCCAAACAGGGCGTGTGATAAAAGCCGTTTGCTTTAATAAGCTTGACCAATTTTTGCAAATGCTTGAAGACTGCTACGGTGATAATAAAGCGAAGAAATTTATTGCATACGGCAGGGTAACGGATATAAAACTTGATATTGTTTATAACATAGGAATAAATGAGTATAACGGAAACATGTATGTGGAAGTAAAGATTATTGATTTTCGGCTACACAAGGCATAACTATTACATATCTTAGGAAGGAAGCTGGTTTTATGGATTTGAAAACAATCATCCGTGATGTATCGGATTTCCCCCATGAGGGCATATTATTTCGTGATATAACAACTATTCTGCACGACCCAGACGCTTTGGCTCTGTCTATTGACTTAATGGCAAAAAAGCTCGAAAACGTTGAGTTTGATTTAATCGCAGGGCCGGAATCCAGAGGCTTTATTTTCTCCATGCCTATTGCATACAAGATGCATAAAGGGTTTATTCCCGTTCGCAAGGAAGGCAAGCTTCCATTTAAAACGGTTAATAAATCATACCAGCTTGAATACGGCGCAGCGACCATTGAGATGCATTCCGATGCTATCAAACCTGGGCAAAGAGTTATCATCATTGATGACCTTTTGGCGACAGGCGGAACATGCCGTGCATTGTGCGAATTAATCGAAGATATGGGCGGCATTGTTGCAGCGGCTATATTCCTGGTGGAGTTAGAAGCGCTTAAAGGCCGGGAAGTACTTAAAAACTATAATGTGCATTCTATTGTTAAATACTAAGTTTTCAAAGGGGTATTATTATGTTTTTTAATAATTCAAACTCGGATACCCATGGCCATTTGGGCATAATCGCTTTGGAGAGCTTTGCTGAAATGGGCAAAAAGATCGATGAGAGATTGCGCTTTGAAAGAAGCAATAATCATATGATCGTTCCTGATTCATTCTTGATTCCCATTGAAGAAATAAGGTTTGCAAACGGCGAGGGGAAAATCAAGCTTCATGAATCTGTCAGAGGAAAGGACATATATCTGCTATGCGATGTCGGCAACTATGGCTGCACCTATGACATGTATGGATACAAAAACCGAAAGGGCCCGGACGAACACTTCCAAGATATAAAAAGGGCTATATCCGCCATAGGCGGCAAGGCAAAAAGAACAACCGTAATTATGCCTTTAATGTATTCTTCGCGCCAGCACAGGAGAAAAGGGCGCGAATCTATGGATTGCGCCATTTCTTTAAAGGAGTTGGAACAGCTTGGCGTTAAAGATATAATAACCTTTGATGTTCATGACCCAAATATCCAAAACGCAATACCTCTATGCTCTTTTGAGAATTTATATGCTACATATGAAATCGTCAAAGAGTTTATGATAGACCACAATGAGATTTTGGCAGATAGAAACAACCTTCTTATAATAAGCCCAGACCCCGGCGCGATGGATCGTGCGATATACTATTCAAGCGTTATGGATATAGACGTTGGCCTGTTTTATAAAAGGCGTGATTATTCCAAGGTTGTCCACGGAAAAAACCCCATAGTCCAGCACGAATATATGGGGCGGGATGTCTCCGGCAAAAATATTATAATAATAGATGATATGATAGCCTCTGGAGAATCTGCTTTGGATATAACGATGGAGCTTAAAAAAAGAAATGCAAATAAAATATTTATCGCAACAACATTTGCTTTATTTACCGAAGGGGTGGACAAGTTTAATCATTATTACGAAAAGGGCTATTTTGATAAAGTTTATTCAACAAACCTAACGTATACGCCGGAACACGTCCGGCAGTGCGAATGGTATAAAGAGGTGGACTTGTCTATATACCTAGCTAATGTGATTAATTGTCTTAATTTTAACAACTCTATTGAGCCACTCATAGACGCGACTGAGGATTTGAAAGAATTTATAAAGAGTATTCGGAATTAGAGTAGTTACCCCGCCCCTAAGGGCGGAGTAACAATGTCAGCAAATACTAAAATTTCTGACGGACGACCAAAGACCACCCCTACAAACGGCGTTAAACCAGAATTTCTGTAGGGGCGCGCATTGCGCGTCAGCATTAATGAATTATCAAAAGCCTGACCCCGCCACTAAGGGCGGGGTTGTTTATTCTCACGTCAGTATGCTTTTCTCCTTAGCTGAACTTTGCTGCATCTTTCGAATAGGCAGTCCACGGAACAACAGAGATATATCGCTTATTGATATAACCCCAAGCAATATAACAAACAACCCGAACAGTATT
>CAYVCG010000004.1:0-8455 GCA_964449985.1 uncultured Defluviitaleaceae bacterium | reverse complement strand
TATATCGCTTATTGATATAACCCCAAGCAATATAACAAACAACCCGAACAGTATTCCCAATACGCCTATTGATATTATTAATCCGAATACGCTTCCAAACATCGGAAATATAACTATCCTTGCTATGTATTTGACAAAAAGCCCCGTTCCAAATGCCGCTAAAATCGGCTTTAAAAACCACTTTACTATCGGTATCTCTATATCTGCGCATTTCTTTATCCTCATTATATCCAAAAATACAACTACAACAAGGCTTATAAACCATCCCAAAATAAATGCATTGAGCCCATGTTTCGGCACAAGGAAGAATACAAATCCAATGTTTATGGCAGAGGATATGAGACCGTTTCTAAACATAAATACCTGTTGTCCAAGCCCGTTTAATATACCGGAAAACGTTATATTTAAATACCACAAAGGGCACATCAAACCTAACATAAACAGCATGTGCGAAATATCCTGATCATATATAACCATGCCCAGCTCCCTCGGGAAAACAAGGAATATTGCACACGCTCCTATCCCGATAACAGATGTGAACAGCATAGCTTTATTTATTGTATAAGCTATCCTTTTTTTATTGTTTATTGCCATAGCCTCTGATATAGCCGGGACAAGCGTTGTTGACAAGGCAAATAAAATTGCTGACGGGAAGAAAATAAGAGGCAGAGCCATACCCGTTATCTGTCCGTATAGTATGATCGACTCTTGTGCAGTATAGCCATACATTTCCAGCCTTTGCGGAATAAGAAGGTTTTCCACCGTGGAAAGCAAAGAACCCGTTATCCTGTTCATCGTCAACGGCACAGCCATAACCATAATCATGGAAAGCATCTTTCCCGGCATAATGCTTGGCTTTATCACCATACCATATTTTCTTTTGAAAACGATATAAGAATAAAATACATACAGAAACGATAAAAACTCTCCGCCTAATATACCGATAACAGCCGCTGCGCAGGCATATTCAAGCCCCATAGGTATAAATGTTCCTGCAAGGAAGAATATAACTACCATTCTAACACATTGTTCCAAGACTTGGCTTATGGCAGGAACGCTGGACTCCTGCAAACCGAAATAATAACCCCTGATGCAAGACCCAATAGCCATAAACGGAAACGCAAATGAAAGTATTTTTAAAGAAAGCGATACCCTCGCATCATTTAGGAACACAACTGATATAAAATCCGAAAAGAAATACATCACAAGCGTTATAAGCGCAGCAATAGAACACGTTATTACAATAGACTGCTTCAATGCCCTTCCCATATTGCCATATTCTTTCTTAGCATTCTCTTGGGATACTAGCCGGGCTATCGTCATCGTAAAGCCAGAGCAGGCTATGCTCCATGCAAGGCTGTATAATGGCATAATAAGCTGATACAACCCCATGCCTTCTGCCCCAATAGTTTTGGACATGTAAATTCTATAGACAAACCCTAATATTCTTGTAATAATGCTTGCTACCGTTAGTATAAGAGCTCCTTTTATAATACCCTTCTTTTTATACTCCATATGAAAATAATACCCCTCTTTATATTTGTCTCTTTAAAAATGTATTCATAACTTGTTTATCATATGACAACGGTGCATAATTCAATATTTTTGCGTAAAAGTTAGCGCAAGCGGCGGGACTTGCGTTCTCGACCACCAATTTTGGCGTGTTCTGCGCCAAAATGGAATGAGGGAACGCGTTTTGTCCCGAAACTTTTAAGCAAAAATTACGTTTTACACCGTTGCCATATAACCCAACCAGGACAAATTGGCTAAAATTTTTAAATTCAATTAACATAAATGTCAAATTGGCTGTACTATTTTTTGCGCCTGTGATATTATTATTGAAGGCTCATTTTGACCAATGGGTTATGTTCAAAACGATTTAAAGGGGAACATATTATGAGAATAATAGGTGTGACCGGTGGCCTTGGCAGCGGAAAAAGCTCCGTTTCTAAGATTTTGGAAGGATTTGGCGGCTTTATTATAGATGCGGACAAAATCAACCACTTAATCATGTTGCGAGGCAACCCGGCATACAATGAAATTGTAGGCTTATTCGGTTTGTCTATCTTGAACGAAGAAAAAGAGATAGATAGAAAAGCTTTGGCAAAGATTGTTTTTTCCGATACCCATAAGCTTAAAAAGCTTTCTGACATAAACCATAAATACGTCATTAAAAGAACGCATGAGCTTATCGATGAAATAAATCTAAATCCGGGAGATTATAAGTTTATCGTTTTAGACGCTCCGTTGCTTATAGAAGCGAGATTGCATAATATTTGTGACGAAGTTTGGCTTGTATATTCAGATGTTGGTATTCGCGTTAAAAGAGCAATGGAAAGGGACGGCATGACAGAGGAACATGCCCTCAGCCGCATAAACAGCCAAACGCCATTTGACGTATTAAAAAAATACGCCGATATTATTTTGGAAAACAACGGTAATTTGCAACAGCTCTATGAAAAAGTCAGCCTTATATTGGAGAGGTCCTAATGATTTATGTTTTTGATTTTAGAAAAATAAAGAAAATTGTTTTCGCCGTGATAATTATAGTTTTATTAGGAGCTTGTGCATATACGGCTTTTTCATGGTATTATCCGCTTAAATATTTAGGTATTATTCAAAAATACTGTGCGCAATATGATTTAAACCCTGCTCTCGTCTGCGGTGTTATTCATGCCGAAAGTAAATTCGATGATTCCGCAGTTTCGCAAAAAGGAGCAAGCGGGCTAATGCAGGTTGTTCGAAATACGGCAGATTGGGCCGCTTCCGAAATAGGGATAAACAAATATGATTATAAACAAATTTTAGATCCGGAAATAAACATACAAATCGGATGTTGGGTTCTTAACCGCATGGAAAGGCAGTTCGGGGATTTGCAAACGGCTCTTGCCGCCTACAACGCCGGCAGTGGAAACGTTTCAAAATGGCTGGATAACAAAAAATATAGCAAAGACGGCGAAACCCTTGATACGATTCCGTTTAAGGAAACTGAAAATTATGTGAAAAGGGTCGAGTTTAATACTAAAATATATGAATTCATACTAAAGATATATGGAGGCACTTATGAAGATAAAAAATAAGTTATTTTTATGCTTAATCGTTATTACAACAATTCTTTCTGGCTGTTCAGGAACCAATACGCAATCCACAGAGATCTCACCCTCCCCCACTACGATTCCCTCCGAAACACTAAACGAACCAACTAATCCGCAATACGGTGGTGAACTTAAACTTTCTATGCGCCGCCCAAGGACGCTCAACCCGATTTTAAATGAGGATGTGACCGTTGATTCTATATTGAAGATTATCTTTCCAAAACTGGCGTATATGGACGAGTCATTACAGCCTGTTATTAACAGGGATATACTGGATAGTATGTATTATACACAAGATGGTATGAGCGTTACCGTGGCTATGAAGAATGGCAATGCTTGGAGCGATGGAGAACCGATGACGCGTGACGATTTGATATTTACGCTTGATATGTTGCGTTCGGCCCCAGAAACAGCCGTTTATAAAGAGACTATAAAAAACATATTATCATTTGAACCTGTTGATAATAATTCGGTTAAAATAAATTTCATACATCCGTTTTCCGGTATGCCAAGCCTAATGTGCATTCCAATAATACCAAAGCACTACTATCAAAGTGAAACTGACCCTGCCAGCGATAAAAACATGTCTCCGGTGGGTTATGGATATTATGCATTTTCATCATACGAACCATCTCAAAAGCTTGTATTTAAAGCATCTGATATGATGGGGAAAAAGCCTTATATTGATCAAATAACGGTTGTTATAACCCCCGATAGCGAGACTGATTTCGATTCGCTTAATCAAGGCATTATAGACATGGTAAACGGCAATATTTCGGACTGGGGCAAGTATCTAGCTTCCGATGAGTTCGATGTTTATGAATATACAACTACGTATTTTGATTTCATAGGTTTTAACTTTAACCGCCCAATATTCAATGACAAAGCCGTCAGAGAAGCCATTGCGCAGGCTGTGCCATATGAAGAACTTGTGAAAAACGTTTATTCCAACTATGCTGTGATTAGCGGAAGCCCTATAAACCCGCAATCTTGGCTTTATGAATCAGATATAGCAAAAAAACCGTTTGACATTGAGGCCGCAAAACAGACATTAATAAACGCTGGCTGGGCTAAAACAGAAGGCTTGGCACTGACAAAAGACGTTGTTATTAGTGATAAGACAACTGATTCTGCACCAACTCCTACGGAAGATAATGCAGAAGAACCTAACGAACCTGAAACAAATATAAAAACAGTTAAGTCAGACTTAACAACAACGATTCTTGTTAACAGCGAAAACGCCGAACGTGTTAAAATAGCAGAAATGCTAAAGCAAAATTTAAACGAAATTGGATTTTCGGTTGAAATAATAAGCATTGGCTTTGATGAGTATGAATTGCGCTTAAAAGAGCGAAACTATGACATGGTTATCGGAGGATACAACCTATCCGTTATTCCAGAGCTATCATTTATGCTGAGTTCGCAAAATTCGCCAGACGGAACAAACTATTTTGATTACAAGGATCCGGCTATGGACGTTTTCCTGTCCAACGCTTTTAACGCGACAACCGAACAAAACTATAAATCACTTATGTCTGATTTGCAAAAATATATAGCAAACGAACTCCCGCTAGTGAGCCTTGCGTTTAGGAAATCCGCCGTTATTGCAAATAATAGGCTTCATGGAGACATTAATCCGTCTTTAGACAATTTGTTTATCAACATTAACGAATGGTTTTTGTTAGATTGATTTTAAAGAAAAGGCTGTGTTATATATGCCGCAACTGCGCAGAAACGTTCTGACAGGTGAATGGGTTTCCATTGCTGAGGAACGTGCGAACAGACCCTCAAGCTTTAAAGGCATCGGGCTTAATGACGACGAAAGCTGCCCTTTTTGCAAAGGCAACGAACATCTCACTCCAAAAGATATTTATAAAAGCGCCGATGGGCGCGTTAGAATTATCAAAAATAAATATCCCGTATTAAAAGAGTCATCAAAAACAGGATACGGTATTCATGATGTGTTGATTGATACCGATATACATGATGAAAAACTCCATGATTTCAGCGTATGTAATATCGAAAAAATACTTGTGGCTATCAAAAAGAGAATAATTGATATTGAAACCGACAAACATATAAAATATATCCAGGTTTTTAAAAACCACGGTATTCTCGGCGGGGCTTCTCAGCCCCATTCGCATTGGCAAATCGTTGGTATGCCAATAATACCCCAGATGCAAGAGAACATTTACAAAAACTCTCTGGATATTTATACAAAAACGGGTAAATGCCATATCTGCTCCAATGTGATACACAGCGCGAACAAAGACCTTAATGTATATGAAAATCAATGCTTTGTGGCATATTGTGACTATGCCCCGAAATTCAGTTATCAATTAAATATAGCTCCAAAAACCCATTATGAAAGCTTTAATGCTATGGATGAAGCATTGTTCAAAAGCCTTGCAGAAATTTTAAAAAAATGCTTATCTGCAATAACAAAGCTTTTCCCCGGTATAGACTATAATATCTTATTTATGAACGCTCCTGTTAATGCGCATGAATTAAACACCGATTGTTTGCATTTTTTTATCCAAATCATACCGAGAAGGGGCTATCTTGCAGGGTTGGAGCTTTCCACCTTATGCCACATAAACTGTGTTTCTCCGGAAAATGCCGCATCAGCCCTGCGCAATGCAATGGTTTTTTAAATATTGCTTTTTGGCTATAAATATTATAAACTTAAGAAAAATGTTTTATTTTTAGGAGGTACGATCGGTGCAGAATACGGAACAAAAAAAGATAATATTCAGCGGAATCCAGCCAAGCGGATACCCCACCCTCGGGAACTATGTGGGAGCTATCAGAAACTGGCTAAAGCTTCAGGATGAGTTTTCATGCCTTTTTAGCATTGTTGACCTTCATGCTATAACTGTTCGCCAAAACCCGGCCGAGCTGCGCAAAAAATCGCGTGAGCTGCTTATGCTCTATATAGCCTGCGGTTTGGATCCGGAAAAAAATATATTGTATTATCAATCCCATGTTCCCGCTCATGCGGAGCTTGCTTGGATATTAAACTGCTTTACATACATCGGCGAGCTTAGCAGAATGACTCAATTTAAAGAAAAATCAAGCAAACATAATGAAAATATAAACTCCGGACTTTTCACATATCCAACCCTTATGGCGGCAGACGTTCTGCTTTATCAGACAGATCTCGTTCCGGTTGGAGAGGACCAGAAACAGCACATGGAGCTTTGCCGCGATATCGCTATAAGATTTAATAATATATACGGCGATGTATTTAAAATCCCGGAGGTCTATATAAGTAAGACAGGTGCAAGGATAATGAGCCTGCAAGACCCAGAAAAGAAAATGTCTAAAAGCGAGACAGATAACGTTAATAACGTTATTTCGCTTCTTGATGAACCGAATGTTATAATAAACAAGTTTAAAAGAGCTATGACCGATTCCGGCAATACAATCGTCGCTTCTAATGATAAACCAGGAATTACTAATCTTTTAAACATTTATTGTGCAATGTCTGGCAAAACTATACAAGAAGCCGAAAAAGAATTTGACGGTAAAGGTTATGGCGACTTTAAGCTAGCTGTCGGAGAAACTGTTGTTTCTGTTTTAAAACCGATGCAAGATGAATTTAAACGCCTTTCAAACGAAAAAGACTATATTGATTCCATCATAAAAAACAACGCACAAAGAGCCAACTATCTGGCCGGCAAAACATTATCAAAGGTTCAGAAAAAGGTGGGCTTCCCTGTAAGATGATTCTAATGAGGAGGTTTTCATTATGGATATTATCAACTGTCCTAGATGCGGCAAATTGTTCAGCAAAATGAGTGAACCAATTTGCGAAGAATGTTTAAAAGAGGAAGAGGATCTTTTCCAAAAGGTTCGCATTTATATTGACGAACACCCAAATTGCACTGTTAATGAAGTTACTAAAGAAACAGGTGCATCAGTTAAAAAAATCATGAAATATCTTAGAGAAGGTAGACTCGAGATTTCAAAAGGAATGAGCGGTACACTTAGGTGTGAAAAATGCAACAAACCGATTACCCGTGGTCATTATTGCGATACATGCGTTATACAGCTAAACCAAGAGGTTGTAAACATTTATTCACAAGATGTTGATACTAACAAAGCACGTATGCATACCGCTTCAACAAGACGTATTAATAACCCATGATAGGAGATTTTTGAAAATGATAAGTGCACCATCAAAAGAGGAGCTACTCGGAAGAATAGAACGGCTTTTTGCGGCAATTAATGAAAATGATAGCGACTGGAACGCCGCTTTTATAGTGGACAAGATAAACCAATACTATCTCACAGGAACGATGCAGGAAGGCGTATTTATTTTAAAGCGAGATGGTTCCTATGCATATTTTGCAAGAAAAAGCTATGAGCGGGCAAAGATGGAATCCCCTCTTGATAATATATATCCGATGAACAGCTATAAAGACGCAGCCGCCGTTATAGGGTCGGACTGTCCAAAAGCATATATCGAAACAGAAACGATGACCTATGCTATGTTGCAACGCTTAAAGAAATATTTTACCATAGAGCAAATAGTTTCTATAGATTCTACTATCCTTAATGTCCGCTCTGTAAAAAGCCCATACGAGCTTGCCTGCATGGAAGAATCAGGAAAGCAGCATAAACATTTGCTTGAGGATGTTGCTCCCGGTCTTTTATATGAAGGCATGAACGAGGCGGAGCTTACTGCAAAGCTTTACGACAAAATGATAGAAATCGGTTATCACGGCGTAACCCGGTTTTCTATGTTCCAAACAGAGATAATAATAGGTCAGCTTGGTTTTGGAGACAGTTCGCTGTTTCCAGGCAGCTTTGACGGCCCCGGCGGTATGCGAGGTATATGCAATGCCGTTCCGCTGGTGGGCAGCAGAAACCGTACGCTAAAAAAAGGAGACCTTGTATTTATTGATATTGGATACGGTGTCGAGGGCTATCATACAGACAGGACACAGATATATATGTTTGGCCAAAATCCTTCCGATGAGCTTGTTTCATTACACAGAGCATGCATGAAAATCCAGAAGGAAGCCGCGGCAATGTTAAAGCCCGGTAATATCCCATCGGAAATATACAATACGATAATAAGCGGATTGGATAACGAAATGCTTACCAACTTTATGGGCCCTACATACAAAAAAATAAAATTTTTAGGGCATGGCGTTGGGCTTCGGGTGGATGAATATCCCGTTATCGCCAACGGTTTTAACGCTCCGATAAAAGAAAACATGACGATAGCCATAGAGCCTAAGAAAGCAATTGAAGGTATCGGCCTTGTAGGCGTGGAGGATACGTATGTGGTTACTCCGACTGGAGGAAGATGTATTACAGGCGGGGAAAAGGATATTATTGTTGTTAAATAA
>CAYVCG010000003.1:25352-55984 GCA_964449985.1 uncultured Defluviitaleaceae bacterium | reverse complement strand
TTATTGTAATTTGAGCTCATAACATGGCCATATGCTCCAGCATCTAAAACGCCGATTAAATCGCCTTCAAACATCTCAGGCAGATTTCTTTTCTTAGCAATAATATCGCCGCTTTCACAAATGTTACCAACAACGCTAACGGTTTCGCTCTCAGCACCGATAACATCGCTTTTTCTGTAAACTTCTATATCATGATGTGAATCATACATAATCGGGCGGGCAAGAACGTTAAAGCCCAAGTCAGTACCAATGTATTTATTTTCGCCGTTATACTTAACAGAATGGACTCCGCCAAGCAAAACGCTGGATTCTGCTGAAATGTAGCGGCCGGGTTCTATCTTAAATGTTATTTCGCGGCCATAATCCTTAACGAATTCGTCAATAACGGCATCGAGCTTTTCGCCAAGTTCTTTAAGGTTAAGGCGAGCTTCGCCGTCTTGCTTATGATACGGGATACCAAAACCGCCGCCCAAATCAATGAATTCAAGAGTATCAAAATTTTTCGCTATAGAAAGTATGGAAGAAACGCCCTCAATGTATTTTGAGCCTTCCATAAACAAAGAACCAATATGCTGGTTTATGCCGGTAAGAGTTAGGTTATACTTTGCCAAAATCTCTTTAACCTGCGGAATATATTCAGGATTAACGCCAAACTTTGTTTCTTTACCGCCGGTAATTACCTTAGCGTGATGGCCAGCACCAACTCCGGGGTTAAAACGTATGCACACGTTGCCGCCGGGATTAAGCTTGCCATATTGATCCAATTGGGAAAGGGAATCAACGCTTATCTTTATACCGTGGTCTATCGCGTATTTCATTTCTTCTGCGGAAACGTTATTGCTTATATAAAGAATGTTTTCCGGCTTAAAACCTGCTTTAAGCTCAAAAAAGATTTCGCCGGGGCTCATAGCATCAACGTCCAAACCTTCTTCGCGGACGATTTGCAAGAAAGCAAGATTGCTATTCGCTTTTGCTGAATAATTTACCCTAAAATTCTTGTATGTAACAAGATTTTTTAATTCACGGCAGCGTTGCCTAATTATCCTTTCGTTGTAAACATAAAGGGGTGTTCCATATTTTTCGGCAAGTGTGAAAGGGTCGTTGCCTTGAAAGAAATCAACTTCATCAGTTGCTTTTGCATTTAATTTTTGCATAATAAAACTCCTTTACCTTAAATACCGCTATTTACGGTATATTTTTCTTAGATTATCAATTTTTGATGTCGTATTCATTAGCAGCGCATCAACCAAAGCCACCGCCGACATTGCCTCAACAACCACTACGGCTCTGCCGACAATAAGTGGGTCGTGCCTTCCGGCAATGCTTATTTCAATGTTTTCTTTAGATTTGTTGATAGTGTTTTGTGTTTTAGAAATAGATGGCGTTGGTTTAAACCCAACACGAAAAACTATATCGCTTCCGTCAGACATGCCACCCAAAATGCCACCGGCATTATTCGTTTTTTTGTTTAAACAGCCGTTTTCGTCATAATAAAACTCATCGTTGTTTTCGCTTCCGCTTAAAGACTCTGCTTTAAAACCAGCGCCAAACTCAATGCCTTTTGTAGCGCCGATAGACATAATGGCTTTTGCTAATTCGGCATCCAGCTTGTCAAAAACAGGTTCACCAAGGCCAGCAGGCATTCCTTTAACGATACATTCAATTATACCTCCTGCAGAATCTCCTGATTCTAGTATTTTATCTAGATGTTGGGCGATTTGGGGATATAAATCTTTATCGGGAATACAAAGAGGGTTGTTCCTGCTTTCTGCAATATCAAAACGTGTTCTGTCAATCTCCATTCCTGCGATTGAAATGGTGTAAGCATCAACTGAAATATTTAAATCAGATAGTATCTTTTTTGCAACTGCCCCTGCTGCAACACGGGCTGCTGTTTCGCGCCCCGATGAACGGCCACCGCCACGATAGTCCCTAAAACCGTATTTCATATCATAAGTATAATCGGCATGGCCGGGTCTGTAATAAGACTCGATATCGCCATAATCATGAGAACGAGCATCATTGTTAAAGATTATTAGAGAAATAGGCGTGCCTGTAGTAGCTCCCTCAAAAACGCCGGACATAATCTCAACAGCATCCATTTCCTGCCGAGGGGTGGAGAATTTATTGCTCCCAGGTCTTCGGCGGTTAAGCTCTGTTTGGATATCTTCTTCGCACAAGCTAATCCCTGCCGGGCAGCCGTCTATAACAACGCCCAAGCCTTTGCCGTGAGATTCGCCCCAGGTTGTTATCCTAAAAAGTCTTCCGTATGTTGAACCAGACATTTTTTATCATCTCCAAGCCATAAATAAAAAATGGCATCAGCATTTTTTATCGAAAAATGTTGCGGCTATAATTTTAACATCAAAATGTTAATTTGGCAACGTTATTGCTAAAAAAACAAATATTGATTTTTTATATATTTTTTACCATTTGAATTATATAATAGAGATATTAGCGGAAAGAAGGTGATTAGAGTTGTACGAAAACAGAAGCGTGAACAAGCCTAAGCCTCGTTCAAGAATACGCGCAAAGCTGGGGATTGTGTATCATGGGTTATTGAGAAGAGTCTTGTGGGGCAAGTATAAAAATATATTTGCTGCAAGGAAAGCTGAGCGAACTTTGGCTAACGTTTATTTCAAGCATAAAACGCCACTCTTAAGAAAATTAAAGGATGTGGACATGTGGTATCAGTATAATAAGATTATTAATCTAAAACTTGCGGCAAAACAAATAAACGGCATTGTTATTTGTCCCGGTGAGGTTTTTAGCTTTTGGAAATTGGTTGGAAAACCTACAAAGAAGAAAGGATATGTTAAAGGAATGGTATTGAACAACGGTTCGTTTGCCGCTGGAATAGGTGGTGGGCTTTGCCAGATGACAAACCTTATATTCTGGATGTCTTTGCATACGCCTCTAACAATTATTGAGCGCCACCGACACGGATATGATGTCTTTCCAGATTCGAACAGAACACAGCCCTTTGGAAGCGGAGCGACATGTTTTTATCCTCACGTCGATTTAATGATACGTAATGATACATCGCACAGCTTCCAACTAATGGTCACTGTTTCCGAAGATTATCTTAAAGGAGAGTGGCGCTCGGATTACCCATCACAATATACATATAAGGTGATAGAGAAAAACCACGAGTTTAAAGGCGAATTTTGGGGAGGATTCAGCCGTCATAACGAGTTGCACAGGCAAGTGGCTGATATGAACGGTAATTTAGTTAGTGAAGAATTTATTCTAAGCAATTCTGCCGTCATGATGTATTCTCCGTTTTTGAGCGATCGTATAAATTAATGCGCTTCAAACCAATTTTCGCCAGATTTAACATCTGTTTCCAGCGGAACCTGTAAGCTGGCTGCATTTATCATTTCTTCTTCCAGCATTGGCATAACCAGATGCAGTTCATCACGTTTGGCTTCTATTAAAAGCTCATCATGAACCTGTAGAATAAGGCGGGATTTTAGTCCTTCTGCTTTTAATCGGTTAAAAATACGAACCATAGCTATCTTTATTATATCCGCTGCGCTGCCTTGAACTGGCATATTCATAGCGACACGCTCGCCGAAAGCCCTTTTTATAAAATTGCTCCCGTTAAGCTCTGGGATATATCTGCGCCTGTTAAAAATCGTTGTGGCATAACCTGTTGCTCTTGCCTCCTCAATCGTTTTATCAAAGTATCCTCTCATACGCGGGTATTTGTCATAATAACCTTTTATATAACGATCCGCCTCACGCATTGTTATACCCAGATCCTGGCTTAGACTGTATGCGCCGATGCCGTATACAATGCCGAAATTAACAGCTTTTGCGTTGCTTCTTTGAAGGTTTGTTACGTTTTCATATGGGGTTTTAAAAACCTGTGATGCAGTCAGCCTGTGAATATCCTGGCCTTGTTTAAAGGCATTTATAAATGTTTCATCATTGGACATATGGGCTAGTATTCTAAGCTCTATCTGGCTGTAGTCCGCATCAACGAAAACATAACTGTCATCAGTTGGAATAAATATTTTACGAAGCTCTCTGCCAAGCTCCAAACGTATTGGTATGTTTTGCAGGTTTGGCTCGGTGCTGCTTATGCGGCCTGTTGTTGTAACAGCCTGATTAAAGGTGGAATATATTTTCGATGTAGCTTCGTCTAGTACGCCGAGCAGACCATCAACATACGTGGATTTTAGCTTTGATAACGTCCTATATTCCATTATAAGAGAAATAATCTCGTGAGAACCGACTAGCTTTTCCAAAACCTCTGCTGCTGTGGAATAACCTGTTTTTGTCTTTTTGCCGCCTTTAAGGCCAAGCTTTTCAAATAATATAACGCCCAACTGCTTTGGGGAATTTATATTAAATTCTTCTCCGGCCAGATTGTATATGTTTTTTGTCACTATATCAATTCTTTTGTCAAGCGCGCTTCCATATGCCTTTAACGCAGCTTTATCGACCTTGATTCCGTGAATTTCCATATCTTTAAGCACATAAATGAGCGGCATTTCGATTTCATAAAACAATTGATTTTGGCAGTTAGTTTCTATCGCTTCTTTCATATGAGGATAGGCTCTGTATATAACGTCAGCCTGGCGCGCGCAATACTCTCCCAGCTCTGATTCAGGGATTTGTTCCAGACTTTTTCTTAAACGGCCTTTTCCAAAAAATTCGTCCGCAGGGGTGTAGGTTTCGTTAAGTATTTCCAGGGCAATATCGTTAAACTCATACGTATCACTAGATGCATTTAATATGTAGCCCGCTAGCATAACATCAAAAACAACATTTTTTATTTCACAACCAAACTTGTTCAAAGCAATAAGGTCTTTTTTTAAATCAAGAGCAATCTTTTTTACATCGGAATCAAAAAAAAGCATACAAAGCTCGATAAGTTTGTGCTCATCATTTTTGATAAAGCTTGCCTTACCGTTTTCATATGAAAAAGATATGCCTATTATTTTTTTATCATGAATAATTATTTTATAAGCTACAAGCTCTTTTTTGAGCATTTCATCTATAAATTTGCTTATTGAATCAGCTTCTGTAATAATATTAAATTCAAAACTAGCATTGGTTGATATAGGTTGTTCTATTATATCAAATCGGGAAAAGTATGTTTTAAATTCAAGGCGTTTGATTTCTTCAAAGGCATGTGGATTATATACTTTTGTTAGGTCAAGCTTAGTTTCGTTAATATCAAATTCGATAGGAACATCAAGATTTATCTCTGCCAAACGTTTGCTTAAAAGAGCCTGCTGTGCAAACGCAGTTAAATTTTCTGATGCTTTCTTTGGCGTAACTAAAGGGGCATTCTGGATCGCATTTTCAACTGACTTAAACTGCTGAATTATTTTAAGAGCAGTTTTTTCGCCAATGCCCGGAACTCCTGGTATATTATCAGATGTATCGCCCATAAGCGCTTTAACGTCGATATATTCCAGCGGGGTAACGCCCATAAGATTAAAAACGTCATCCTCTGTATAATCCTCGACCTCGGTTTTGCCACCCTTGGTTTTTGGTATACGTACCTTTATTTTATTAGAACAAATTTGCAATAAATCTCTGTCGCCTGATATCACAACGACATCCTTACCTTTCTTTTCTGATGCTTTAGCAATTGTTCCTAAAACATCGTCTGCTTCAAAGCCTTCTTTTTCAACTATACATATATTCATTTTGCAAAGCAGATTTTTTAAAAGCGGTAATTGGGGGCGAAGCTCGTCAGGCATGCCCCTTCTTGTTCCTTTATATTCTTCAAAAAGTTCATGGCGAAAAGTAGGAGCAGGCAGGTCAAAAGCCACGACAATGTTATCTGGCTTTTCCTCGTCCAAAAATTTAAAGAAAATATTTAGAAAACCGTATACGGCGTTTGTATACTCGCCATTTTTGTTTGACAATAACGGCATAGCATAAAACGCTCTGTTTATTATGCTGTTTCCATCTATCAGCATCATCTTACCCATTAATTTAACCTCTATTCCTAAATGCTTGTAAAAAACGCTTATATTTTTAATATGTACATCATAACATATTTAAAGCTTATTTTATACATTATTTTTATTGTTATTACAAAACCATGGGCAAATATAAGCGATGAGGTTTTATTCTTCACATACTTCGTATTTATTATCACACTGATATTGCAGCAACAACAGCCTGTCCAATTTTCTGCTTAACCTTATTATTTTATTCGACAATAATAAATAGTTATGCTTTGCAATCTCTTGGTTTAGCTTGTCCCTTGCCTCATTAATCCTATCGTTGAGTGTCATTGCTTGCCTCTCCCTAAACGTCTTTAATATATAACGACCAGATGCTTTTCAACTATAACATTTTATTACAAAAAAATCAAAAAAATCGTGCGTCATGATTCGACATTATTCTTTATTTTATGTACTTGACACTGTAACAAATCAAAAGGTATAATCTAATAATATTTGGTTTTCATTGGATTTTTGTATGAGCAATATAGTTGGGGTGGAAAATGGATACAACGTTGTTTAAACATATAAGGAAGTATAGCGAAAAGGACGTGTATCCATTCCATATGCCGGGCCATAAGCGCAACTCAAGCTTTTTCCCTTCGGGTTTGCCTTGGGATTTTCTTGATTTGGATGTTACAGAAATACCTGGAATGGATAATCTCCACAACCCCAAAAGCATTATTATGGAGGCTCAAAACCGGGCTAAAAACATTTTTAAGGCCGATGAAAGCTTTTTTGTTGTTAACGGTTCGACCGGCGGTATGATTGCGGCTATTTGCGCGGTTGCGCTATCCGGGACAAAACACAACAAGGTGCTAGTTGCAAGAAACTGCCACAGAAGCGTTTATGCCGGTCTTATAGTTTCCGGTGCGGAGCCTGTTTATATTATGCCGGGAATAACAAATTTTGGTATAGCGGGCATTATTAGGCCAGAAGATGTTAAAACTGCATTAGAAAATGACGATAGTATTGTAGCGGTTGTTATAACAAGCCCGACTTACGAAGGTATTGTGTCTGATATAAAAACTATTGCTGGTATAGTACACGAAAAAGGCAAAATTTTGATTGTTGACGAGGCTCACGGAGCGCATTTTGCTTTTTCGGATTATTTCCCCAAAAGCGCTGTTGAGCTTGAGGCGGATATTGTTATACAAAGCCTTCATAAGACATTGCCGGCTTTGACGCAAACTGCCATTTTGCACGTTAAAGGTGAGCGTGCGCCTAAGGAACAGTTAAAAACAATGCTTGCTATGCTGCAGACCAGCAGCCCATCATATATCTTTCTTGCATGTGCGGACTATTGCCTTGATAAATTATCAACCAATCCTGAAGTTTTCTCACAGTATGTAAGCCTTTTATCCGAGTTTCGTGAGTTGTGCAAAGGTTTTGAAGCAATAAAGCTTATGGAAAACAATAATGATCTTAATGTATTTGATTTGGACTTAGGCAAGCTGACATTTTTGGTTTGTTCTCCTGATATAGATGGATATGAGCTTGAACAACAGCTTTTTTGCAAGCACAATATCCAAATCGAAGCAAGTTATCCCGGCCATATTATAGCTATGACTTCTCCTGCGGACACTAGGCAAGGCTTTAACAGGCTGTTTGAAGGCATATCTTGCATATCACTCAAAATAAATGCTAAAAACTATTTGAAAACAGAAAATTCTATACTAAATATTCCAAAAAGTGTTTATACTCCAAGGGAAAGCGTAGATAGGCCTTTCGAGTATATTGGATTAAACAAAAGCATCGGGGCGGTTTCATCCTCGTTTATTATCCCATATCCTCCCGGCATTCCTATTGTGGTTCCCGGCGAGATTATATCCCAAGAAAGTATCGATAGCATTAATTTTTATTTTAAAAATAAGATTTCGGTTTTGGGTTTGGAATTTGATAATAACAAAGATGCTCATTTAAGAATAATTAAGAGGGAAGGTTAATTTATGCTTAACTTTTTAAACGCATTGTCTTTCGAAAAATTTCTGATTATTGCTGTTGTGGCATACTTTTTGACAAAGCTTGTTTTATGGCTGGAAAAGGTTATTAAGTTTGTGTTTATAAATTCCAATGTGTTTGAATATAAAGAGAATGAATTTAAAAAAGTGTTTGAGCATTGTTGTGTCCTTTTTCCGAAAACAGAAGTAGAGTTTAAGGATAAAACGTTTACAAGGGGAATGTCTGTCAGGATTATAACAAATAAGGGCAAATCTATTGCTGGCAAGCTTGTTGGTTTGAATAATGACAATTTCATTTGCCTTATAACAACAAAGTTCATTGCTGCAGACACTATTGAAAATGTGAAGGACATCCTGCCCTGCGACGAACGCGAAATTTAAAAGCCTGCATACATAAAATCAGGAGATTAAAGAGCTGTAAAGCGGGGATATTGGGGCAACAAAAGAGAACTTAAAATGGCATAACTATTCTTTATGCTGCTTTTAACTATGGGAGGAAGACAAAAATGTGCGGGATTGTCGGCTTTACAGGCGCGCCGGAAAATAAGGAAGAAATAATAAAGGCTATGTCGGATTCGATTATACACAGGGGGCCGGACAGCTTTGGAACATATAGTGATGATTGTGTTACGTTGGGTTTTAGAAGGCTTAGCATTATAGACCTTAGTGATGGAGCGCAGCCTATTTTTAATGAAGATGGCAGCGTTGTTGTTGTTTTTAACGGAGAGATATATAACTATAAGCAGTTAAGGGCAATGCTGGAGGAAAAGGGGCATTCCTTTTCCACAAAATCCGATACAGAGACGCTGGTTCATCTCTATGAAGAATATGGCACGGATATGCTTGAATACCTGCGCGGGATGTTTGCATTTGTAATCTATGATAAGAATATTAATCAAATATTTGCTGCTCGTGATTTTTTTGGAATAAAGCCTTTTTATTATGGATTTATGGGCGATGATATTATATTTGGCTCTGAAATTAAAAGCTTTCTTGCGCACCCGAATTTTGTTAAGGAATTTAATGAAGATGCCTTGGAAAATTATCTCACATTCCAATATTCTGTTTTGCCGGAAACGTTTTTTAAAGGCGTATTCAGGCTTATGCCAGCGCATTATTTGATTTTTAAAGATGGAAAGCTTTCTACCCACAGATATTGGGAACCTAAGTTTGCACCGAAAGAGAAATCTTTGGAAACCACGATAAATGAAATAGATGCAGTTGTTCAGGATTCTATAAAAGCACATAAAATTAGTGATGTTGAGGTCGGCTCGTTTTTATCTTCCGGCGTAGATTCAAGCTATATTGCCGCTTGTTTTAAAGGCGATAAAACGTTTACAGTCGGTTTTGATTATGATAAATATAACGAGATAGAATATGCAAAAACTTTATCTAATGCTGTCGGCATTGATAATTATAATAAAATGATAACAACTGAGGAATATTGGGATATCCTTCCTAAGGTTCAATATCATATGGACGAGCCCTTGGCAGATCCATCCGCGGTGGCTTTGTTTTTTGTTAGCCAAATCGCTTCCCGCCATGTAAAGGTCGCGCTTTCCGGCGAAGGAGCGGACGAGTTTTTTGGAGGTTATAACATATACAAAGAGCCGATAGATTTAAGAATAATGACGGACATGCCCATGATTATAAGGAAGTTCTTTGCAAAGCTTGTGCGCCTTATTCCATTTTCTTTTAAGGGCAAGAATTTCTTCATAAGAGCAAGCAAGTCTGTTGAAGAAAGATTTATAGGAAATGCTAACATGTTCAGCGTTGACGAAAGAAATGAAGTGTTGAAAAATCCTAAGGGGACTTTGCCTGCAGACATAACAAAACCATTTTATGATAAGGTTCAGGATCAAGACGATATTACGAAGATGCAGTTTATAGACATTCATTTATGGCTGGTTGGGGATATTCTTTTGAAAGCCGATAAAATGAGCATGGCTCATTCGCTTGAAGTGCGTGTGCCTTATCTTGATAAAGAGGTTTTTAACGTGGCCTCCAAAATCCAAACTGATTTTAGAGTAAACAAGCAAGCGACGAAATACGCATTCAGGATGGCTGCTAAAGATCATTTGCCGCAGGAAGTTGCTGATAAAAAGAAGCTTGGTTTCCCTGTTCCCATACGTATTTGGCTTCGGGACGACAAGTACTACAACACTGTTAAAACTGCATTTAAATCACCTGTTTGCGAAAAATATTTCAATTCTGAAAAGCTTATACAGTTGCTTGACCGTCATAAATCCGGTAAACGGGATTATAGCAGAAAAATCTGGACTGTTTATATGTTTTTGGTATGGTATGAGCAGTATTTTGCTTAAATTATGCTTTATACAACAAAACCCCCGCCTAATAAGCGGGGGTTCTTTTAGTTTGTATGGCTACTTAACATCAACAACGATTGCTTTAAATAAAGGAATGTAGTTACCATCCCATGCGAACACCTTAAATGTGCATCCTGGGTATTTTGAGGCGTCAACGCCAAAGGTATAGTCTGCAGATGCGCTGGCAGCAACATTAACGGATGCAAGTTCACTTGCAATCATCTTTCCAGTGCTGTCATAAACGCCTAAAATAAGGCTGGCAGAAACTGCTGCATCAGTCCCATTTTCAAGCGTTGCTATTATTGAATTTCCTTCTGCTTTGGCGCTAAACAACAATTCGCCGCTAGGAGGATCAACCACATCTTCAGCATAAACTGCTTTAATATTAATAGCTGATGCTGATCCGGGCGTAAGCGTGAATGAATCAGCATATATCTTTTCAGTTACACCGTCAATAATCTTTTCAAAATGTGAAAATTCACGATCTGTTAGACTAACTGCTTTGATGTTTATCGGAAGGCCCTGAATGTATTGCGAACCCCAGTTCGACGCCATTTCATTACCAAAGAGGTTAGGGCGGATCTGAGCACCGGAAACATCAAAATATCCATACTCGGAATCAATAGAGAAGTTTACCTGCGTATAAGCCGAAGGCAATCCAAGCCTAAAATTATTGTTATAATAATTTCTTATGTGCCCAAGAGCTGCAAGACTTCTGTTGTTAAGGAAGTTTCTAAGGCCGGCTATTTGGCCGTTTTTCCATGTGCTGATGTTAGCAAGAGAACCACCTTGAACACCCCAACGGAAGAAATCTTTTGTTATATCCGGCTCAACCTCAGCAACTAATGCATCCAAATAAGAAAGCGTTACTTCTGGCTTAAATGCTGTTCCGATATAAGACGAATAGCGCGCAGCAATAAGATTTCTAAATTCCTCATTTTTAAACAAATTACGGAAGATAGCAGCTGCCCATGGCGGCTTTCTTGCTTCAAAAATACCTCTGTCTGTTGTAAGCTGAACCATATCGTCTATGTTTGGATTAGCGTATGCAATATCGAAGTCATGTATAATAAATCTCCATTTTTGATCTTTTCCATATACTTTTGGATCTGCATCGACTGTGCGCCAGATTTTTACGTTATTTCCCGGCCAGTCATCATTATTTGTGAAATAATAAACCATGAAACAGTCTATAAGATTGTCAACGTCAGCATATTTTTTAAGCTCTTCAAAGTTGGCAGGATTAGTCATATCAGACTTAGCCATGATATTATACATATCCATGAAGCTTTTATAATAAGTCGCTTCGCCACCGCTAGGGCCTTCGTCATAAGAAACGCGATAAAGCGGTTCAGAAGGATCATATCCCGGATTAGCTGTAGTATGGTCAAACGCAAGAGATACAATCTGGCCTTTTTTAATTCCGTCATAATGCATAGCGAAGAAGTTGTTGTCCACTTGCTCACGGATAGCATAAACGCCCCAGAATTCGCCATTGATAAATACTGCGTGCTGAGCATTTTCCATTGTATCGTTGCGAAGTGGTCTTGCCAATTTCGCTGTCAAATTTTCGCGGATTGTTGATTCAGTCCAGTCTGATATTCTGGCTGATATTTTGCTGTGTTCAACAACGCGTTTGTCGGAATTGTAATTTTGATATGTACTTGGAATCAAGTCATATTTTAAGCTGCCTAAGTTTCCTTCGCCCTTGCCAAAGTTAAATCTTAATGATTTTTTTGGAGCGCCTAATGAAGCGTGGCCAGTGATTTTAACGAGAGAAACTTGTTTAAATCCTAATTTACCTTCCGGAGTATAATACTCAACTAAGCATTCCGGATTGAGGTCTGTGTAAGGATTGCTATACATTCCTTGAGGGCCAATAAAATCAGACGGTTCAATTGTTACCGCATATATAGGCATGGTAAACCGTGTTTTCATATCGGGCGCAACAAAATATGTATGCGTTACAGTGCTTGAAGATGTGCCATCAGTTGCAAAAGCTTTAGCCCTTATGACCGTAGCCTTCATATAATATCTGTTGCCGTAACCGAGAGCGGAAGCAAGCGGAGCGCTGTTTTGCTCTTTAATAGTGATCGGAGCTGAGCATATAGGCGAAGAAGCGGTAGGTGTGCTTCCATCTGTGGTATAACGTATAGTCGCTCCATCTGTAGATGAAATCGATAAATCAAACTGTTCCTCATAATACCCGCCTTGTTGCGAAAATACTGGGGTTTTTGGAGGAGCAGCAATGGCAGATACGTATAAATTTGGGACAATAAGCGTCAGCATCATTATAAATGCCAGAAGCTTTTTAGTAAGTCTTCCATTCATAGCGATAACCTCTTTCATAATTATTTTGTGATAACAAAAGCTTTGTGTAACTTAATACAACAAATATTTCTCCTTAAAAACCCCCTATCTCTATGTTTTTAATCTTGATTGATTGTTAAAACAACACAGGGAATCATATAATATGAATAAAATTCATAGAATTAGGATAAAAGAATTGTGTGTTTTAACAAATTATAATCTAATTTTACTTCATTTTTATTAAATTGTCAATGAAATATGGGTGGTTATGCAAAATAATTTCAATAAAATACTTCAAATTCGGGAGGTTGGATAGCTTGTATCCGTTTAAATTTGAACGTGTTTATAAAGAAAAAGTATGGGGCGGAAATAGATTTGGGAAGATTTATAACAGGGCATTTGATTTAAAAAACATAGGGGAAAGCTGGGAACTCTTTTTTTTAGGAAACGAATCGTCTATTATTTCTAATGGCGCTTATAGAGGCAAAACTTTAAAAGAGATTATAAATATTGATAGCAGCGGTATTCTTGGAGAAAACGTATTAAAAGAAAAATTTCCGCTTTTTGTTAAAATCATTGATGCAGGTGATGATTTGTCTGTTCAAGTCCATCCTAAAGGCGAAAAAAGTGAAATGTGGTATATTATTGATGCCCCGGATGAGTCTTATATATTTCTGGGTCTTAATGAATTCGTTTCAAAAAGAGAACTAGCAAATTATGCTAAAAACGGACTTATAACAAGTGTTTTAAGGAAAATTCCTATCAAAAAAAATGATGTAGTTAATATCCCTTCTGGGGTAATACACTCTCTCACAAAAGGCGCAGTTGTTTTAGAAATACAGCAAAACTGCAATACTACATACCGCCTTTTTGATTACTTCAGAAACGGGCTTGATCAAAAGCCAAGGCAGCTGAATATAAAAAAAGCTGTTGCTTCATTGGATATCAATGAAAACCAACATACAGGATTAGTAAAAGGGTACTATTCAACTAAAAATGACAATAAAATAACCCGTTTTGTTTCAAACGGGCATTTTCAAATAGAAAAGTATGATATAATAAATATGCTGGCAGAAACCGCAGACAGGCGGAAATTCTGCTTATTCACATGCATTTACGGTGAGTGCGCTATAACCTCAAAACATGGTTATGCCCGTATTAAAGCGCCTGATACGGTGTTAATACCGGCTTGTTTGGGTAAATATAAGATAGAAGGCCGTTGCACACTTATTAAAAGCTATTGCACATAATTCTTTAAAGATTTTTTAAGGATTAATGCTAATGGAACTGAGATAGCACATGCAATTACTAAATTTATTGATGAAATAGATGTTTTTTGCCCTGCTCTAAGCAAAGCCGTTATAGTTTCCATCTGTAGGAAGAATACATCGTTTATAAAGTTTTTTGATACGTGTAAAACAAGGTATGCAAGGTTGCCTAAAATAGCGGCGATGGCATTTCTTGGTATTGCAAGCGCGTTTTTACCATTGCCATATGCTATCTTGCCGCAAATATAAGCCATAATAAATTTAAAAGCGAAAGTAAACGCCATGTCTGGAGTGTATAAAGGGTTCGTCAGGTCATATAAGGCTGATCCGATACCTGCGGCAAAACCACCTCCAACCCCTCCTAAAATAAAGCCTGATAAAAGACAAACCACATTTCCCATATGAACCCTTGATATATCTCCTATAGGGAAACTGATATAATTCGAGGCAAAGACCAAAGCTGACATAACCCCGATCAATGAAATTTTTCTGATGTCAAAACTTTTTTGCATTTTAATCGCTCCTTGTGTTAAAATTATTTTGTATGCATTTATTATAATTAAGAATAATAGTCTTGCAAGTCTGCCCTGTTTTTGTATCGTTACAATTATTAGAGCGTTTATATATTTTTATTGTTTAAAGTAAATAATAAAATCAGTAAAGAAAAATTAAGAAAATGACGAATTTTAATTAGAGTATCCATTAGATTATAAGTAATATATTTATAATTATTTGATATAGAAAAAATATACAGGAAAGGGCGATTTTAACAATGGCACCTTTGGACGAAGATATTAAAGCGAGTGATGGTATAGATAATATGGTTGAAGAAAATCTGTTTGAAGGATTAAGCGAAGAGCAGTTGGACGAGTTTAATAGGGCGCTTCAAAAGCTTTATACTGAAGAGGCCAGAGATATAGAAGCGCGTCTTGGAAACGTGAATGACCCTGAGGCGGAAATAGATCTTGAGCTGGATCGCCTTATAAATGAAGCAAGAGGCGAAGATGATGAAGAAATCGCAGAGCATCAATTATCAAACGATAATCATGATTATTTAAGCGATATTGCCGTTTTTGAGGGAGATAAGCGTATTAGTGAAGATGTTCCCGCTGAAACTGCTGTAAAGCGAAAACTTATTTTTATACCAAGAAGTCCTGCTGATTTAGTCAAAATGCTTAATTCTTTATCCATAAAGGCGCTTGTTATAACGCTTGTTGTGTTGTCATTGTTGTCTGGGGGGCTTATTATGTTTTCTATTGCAAACATAAGCGCCATGAACAAAAAGGGTGACACTGTTTTGTATCAGCCATCGGAGATTAAGCCCGCAGAGGGGACAAACAGTGCAAACTACATGTATATAAAGAGATCACAGCAGTTGGACGGAAACAATATTGTTTTATTGAAAATGTTGTCTGATGAACTTGCCACTGTCTTTTATATTGATTCTCCCATTGATCCGGAAAAATACTATATATCCCTTAGGGATGATGAGAATAATATTTATACCCTAGACAAAACCTTTCAGGAAAATATATTAAACGAAACGCCAAATACCGTATTTCGTTTTAAACCTTTGCCTCAGGGCACAAAGAAATTTTCTTTGACAATACAAAATATGGATTCTGGAGGTTCGGTTTCATATAATCTGGAACTGGGGGCGCCAATAAAATACTTGCCTGCTAAATTAATCGGAGGTGCGACTCCTCTTGCAGGAGACAGCAAGGCTTTCTTATCTGGAGCCGAATTTTCCAGCTCTGGCTCTACTGTTTATTTCTTTCTTTCGTCTGAAAGCGAGGGCGAAAGCGTCCGCCTTTCAGATCAACTTGATGAAAATTCAATAACCCTAAATGAATCCTCCCGAAAAGTTATGCCGACAAAAAAGTCTCCTGATATTTTTGTTTTTGAAAATGGGGATATTTTGGGCCGGATGGATTTTGAACCTTTAAGAAATGTTAAATCAACGGTAAATGTTTCTTTTAATAATCTATTCAAAACGCTTGAACTAAACCAAGATATAGACATAGCTCCACTGTTTTCTGACACTCCAGAAGCCCAAAAAACTATAACCGTGGGAGATTATAATATAGTTTTGGAAAGAGCGGGAATACAAGGCGATAATCTTATTGTTGTTTTACATGCTGAGGATACGCCGTTATCCGCTAGGGTTAATCAAAAAGATATTGATAGGACTGAGGTTCAGCTTGATGCAGAAATCATAGTTAGCATGGTTGACGGAAATGCTGTTTCGATAAATGGTAAGTGTCGTTCTATAAAGCAGGGCAGCGATATGATCTTTAGTCTGTCTGGTCAAGGCAGCCTTGTTAGATACAGCCCTCCCGAAGGTTTCACATTAAGAATAAAGAGCGCTATGTTTAAAATTGACGAAGCTCCGATACAATTGGATTTGGGCGTAAACGGTGGCAATTTGCCCGGCAACATTTCATCCGCATTAAAAAGCGTTACAAATGCATTTGAGCAAAGGCTTGCGTGTAAAGCTGGCCAACTAAGCATTTCGGAATTGACAGGTTTTTCCGGCGATGTTTTAAATGACAGTGTTCTGATGAATAATTATAAGCCGATACCAGACTTAAAAGATTCTGCCTATTCAGTAGAAGTGTTAGCATATAGCATTAATCAGTCAGAAATGTATGCGGTTTTATCTGAAACTTTGCATGGCAGCAACGAACAGAAGGAAATTGCCTTTTCAAGAACGCATAAAATAGTTGCGTTTTGGATGGAAGGCGGATGGGTAGTTGTTGAGGATAATCTGATATAAATTTTGTGGTTGACAGCCGATTTTGAGCATAGTATAATATAAAGAACTTTTTGCATTGCATTAAGTAGTTTTGATAAAAACTGAGCAGGCGATGGATTTTTTGTTCATGGGGCCGGGCCGGAAACGGCAGCAGATTTAAACATTTAGCATCTGTGGGACAGTATATGTTCTCAGATGCTTTTTTATATATTTAGAATATATAAAAGCATCTGAAAATCGTTATTATTTTAATTAAACAGGGGGTTGCTTATTGTGACACAACGAGAGCAAAAGCTGCAATATAGCGGCTTGACAACTGAAGAGGCGAAAAAGGCGCAAAAAAAATACGGCAAGAACGAGCTAACAGTTAAAAAGAACGATGGTTTTTTAACAAAGGTTGCTGGTATTATAAAAGAGCCTATGTTTGTCCTTTTGCTTGTTGCTTCGGTTATCTATTTTATTTTGGGAGAGCCAAAAGACGGAACGGTTATGATAATATTCGTTCTTGTGATTATTTCGATAGAGATAATCCAGGAATGGAAAACTGACAGAACGCTTAGTGCTCTGAAGGATTTGTCCGCTCCCAGTATTAACGTTATACGAGACGGCATAGAAAAGACTATTCTTAGTTCTGATCTTGTTCCCGGAGATTTGATGCTGATTTTTGAAGGGGTCAAAATTCCTGCGGATGGTAAGGTTATTAGTTCAAATGATTTATGTGTGGACGAATCTTCTTTAACAGGGGAATCGGTTGGTGTTTGGAAAAGCACGGTTCATGAAGATTCTGATGGTGACGGTTCTTTTTGGAGAAAGGATTATTGCTATGCGGGAACGCTTGTAACGCAAGGCAGAGCTATGGTTTTGGTTGATAAAATCGGGTTGGAAACGGAGTATGGCAAGATAAGCCGGGATATTATTTCTGTGCCGCAAAGCCCGACACCTTTGCAGAAGCAAACGGGTAGACTTGTTAAGGTATGTACAATAATTGCTGCGATTTTGTTCCTTCTTACAGCGTGTGCAACGTTTTTTAACGTTTCATACACATCTTTAAACGAAAGGATCATACAAAGCATATTATCAGGAATAACGCTTTCTATGGCAACAATACCAGAGGAATTTCCTGTGATTCTTACGGTTTTCTTATCAATGGGCGCATGGAGGCTCGCGAAAAACAAATCGCTTGTAAGAAAGCTTCCTTCTGTCGAAACACTTGGAGCCGTTTCAGTTATTTGTGTTGACAAAACAGGCACGATAACGAAAAACAGTATGACAGTAACGCAGACATGGGCTATTGATGGAGATAATGAAAATTTGCATGAGGTTATGGGCTTGGCATGTGAAACAGAAACCTATGACCCTATGGAACTGGCAATGCTTGAGTTTTGTGAACAAAACGGTATAACAAAAGAGCATTTGTTTACGAGTGAATTTATGAGTGAGTATTCATTCACAAACGAATTAAAGATGATGGGGCATGTTTGGAAGCATGAAGGCGAGATTATCATTGCGGTAAAAGGCTCGCCCGAACAAGTGTTAAAAATAAGCAATTTATCCGATAAAACCAAAAATGACGTTCAACAAAGAATTGATGATATGTCTAAGAGAGGCTTGCGCGTTATAGCTGTCGGTATGATGAAGCTTGATAATAAAGATCAAGTGCCTTCTGATATACTGCAATGTGAGCTTGCATTTTGCGGTCTTATCGGGCTGGAGGATCCGCCTAGGGATTCTGTCAAAGATGATATACAAAAATGCACAAAAGCCGGCGTTAGAGTCGTTATGATAACAGGAGATAACGGCATAACAGCAAGCTCTATAGCAGCTCAGATAGGTATGCCTGCAAGCAGTAGGACAATAACCGGTGACGAGCTTAATAAAATGAGTGACGATGAGCTTCGGGAAGCAGTTAAGGGCGTTAATGTGTTTTCACGCGTTGTTCCGGAGCATAAAATGCGCATTGTTAAGGCGTTAAAGGATAATGGTGAAATCGTCGCAATGACGGGTGATGGAGTAAATGATGCCCCTGCCTTAAAATATGCGGATATTGGTATTGCAATGGGGAAGGGTGGAACAGAGGTTTCGCGCGAAGCTGCTGATTTGATTTTGTTGGACGATAATTTTTCTACAATTGTTAATACAATAAAAGACGGAAGGCGTATTTATGACAATATAAAAAAAGCAGTCGCTTATGTCTTTGCAATACACATTCCTATAGCATTTGCTGCGCTGCTTGCGCCATTTTTGGGGGTTGGAGCATCGTCTTTATTGTTTTTGCCCGTGCATGTTATGTTAATGGAGCTGTTTATAGATCCGACATGTTCGATTGTTTTTGAGCGTCAGCCGGCTGAGAAAAACATTATGGATAGAAAGCCGAGAAATCCGAAAAGCCAAATACTTACACCAAAAACACTTTTAAAAAGTGTGATTCAGGGCATTGTTATTTTCATAGCATCCTTCGGAACATATTACTTTTTCTTAATGAATAACCCGAATGACGCCGCTACTGCAAGAGCTATGGGCATTACTATTATAATGCTATCAAACCTATTCCTTGTGCAGGTTAACAGCTCAGACAGTTCATGCTTTTTTGAATCGATCAAACTGCTTTTCAAAGATAGGGTTATGTGGGCTGTCAATATTATAACAATTGCAGTGGTTATTATTATTTTATATTCTCCGATTAATCTATTTTTAAAGCTTGCCCCGCTAACACTGTATCAGATTGGTTTGGCTTTTGTTATATCTGCTGTTTCGGTATTATGGTATGAGGTTGTTAAGTTTATAAATAAGCATAAATAAAGGAATTATATTAGGGAGCTTAAAAAAGCTCCCTCAATTAACGCTATCTTCTCCAGAACCAAAATTATTAATAAGCTGTTTATATGTCTGATGCCCGCCAATTGCAGTTAATGCACATATAAGCCCTTGCACAACAGTTATAAAACCATTATGAAAGATGCTTTGATAATTAACCATTGGATTAACAGAAAATGTATACAGACCTGTTACTAATACTGAGATTGAACACAATATTACAGGAATTTTCCATCTCGTAACGGAGTTGGTTTTTAAAACGTTACCTAATGTAGTCATCACAGGAATTAGTATAATTAGTTCCGGGTTAATGAATTCTTGCAAAGAAATACATCCTTTCTTTTGTAATATTAATACAGTATATGAGCTTGGACAATTTTTTGTGATAAAAAGTGGTTTTTATGCTGTATTATGCAAAAAAATAACGCCTAAAAAGGCGTAACAGTGTTTATTAGCTTAACGCTTAAAAAATATCAATGAATTGATTAAGCCTATTATACAATGTTTTATAACCCAGATTTAAACATAAAAACACGCTTAAACAGACTGATGCGCAAATCGCAGCCATAACGGCAATTTGATACATGATCGCAGTTGTGGGAACTGTTCCTGATAGTATTTGGCCGGTCATCATACCGGGCAGAAATATTATGCCCATGCCTAACATGGAGTTTATCGTGGGCAAAAGAGCAGTTTCCAAGGCGTCGTTTACAAACGGTTTTAATATCTCTCTTGGCGCGGCTCCGAGATTTAATAATGATTCTATCTTCTTTCTCTGGGATTTTATGCTGGCCATAAATGATTTTATTGCTATAGAAACCCCGGTCATGGCATTGCCTATTATCATACCGGCAAGAGGAATTGTGTACTGAGGATTAAATATATCCTCGGAAACAACAGCGCAAACAAAATATACAAGCACGAATAACCCCGATAGACTAAGCGAACAGCCTACGGCAATCTTAAATCTTAGATTCAGCTTGCTTTGTGTTGAAAGAGCGCGATGTATGGAAAAAGCGAGCATAGCCGATAAGAACAAAACTGTGAAGATTGGGTGTGGATTTTGCAAAATATACGTCAGAATAAACCCAACTAAAACAAGTTGAACGGTCATACGGATGCTGGCGATTACAAGTAGCTTTGTTTTGTCGATATTAGAACGCTTCATGATTATTAAAACGATAATAAGCAGGATATAAATAAGAGAAAAATTGAATATATGAATATTTGCAGCGCCCATGTTGCGTTCACCTCCGCTATAGTGTTATCGTGTTTTCGGAGAATTTTTCCGTTATTGCCTTGTCATGGCATACTACAACAAGCTCTATGCCGTTTGATTTGCAATATGTAGTGATGTTCTCCATCAGCTGACTGGCCGTAATGCTATCAAGATTGGATGTTGGTTCGTCCAAAAGCAAAACATTAGGCTTAAATGACAAAAAAATAGATATATATAGCCTTTGCCGTTCTCCGCCAGACATTGTTGCAGTGTCCTTATCCAAGGGCATGTGCAAACAGCATAGCGATAATATATCCATAATTTCTTGCGTATTAGGAGGCGGAGCTTTCCTAAACGAATAAAATTGTTTGAAATTATCTTCAATAGAGCAATCAAAGAGGAAAACGTCCTGAGAAACAAGAGAAACGTTTTTTCTAAGCTCAACCATATCGTAATTGTTGATATTATTTTCGTTATAAAAGATTTCTCCAGAACTTTGGGAAATCGTTTGGTTAAAAAGCTTTAAAAGGGTAGTTTTGCCTTTACCACTTTCACCAACAATGAATGTTGATTTATGTTTTGGAATCTTCAAATCTCTGTATGATATAAAATTACCGAAGGTTAATCCCTTTGTTTCGAAAAGGCAACTCATGGCTCCTCCTTATATTACAAAAAACCACCGTCAACGGTTATCGTTTGCCCTATGATATATTTAGATTTTGGTTCTGCCAAAAATGTGCATAAATCTGCTATCTCTTCTGGTGTTCCGAAACGCATGGCAGGAATGCGTGAAATAAGGTCTTCTTTCTCTTCGTCATCAAAACAATCATTCATTGATGTATCTATAGCGCCACAGGCTATAGCATTAACACGTATACCGCTGGGAGCAAGCTCTTTAGCCAATGCTTTTGTAAAGGCATTTATAGCGCCTTTTGTCGCCGAATATACAGCTTCGCACGATGCCCCGCTTACGCCCCATATTGAGGAGATGTTGATAATTACGCCGTTTTTATTTTTCAACATATGATCAATAGCACAATGGCAACAATTAAACACTGATTTTATATTTACATCAATAAGCCTGTTCCATTCTATAGGTGTCATTTCGTCAAAAAGACCGATATGAGAAATCCCTGCGTTGTTTATTAAAACATCAACGCCGCCGAATCGGTTATTTATTTGTTCAAACATATTTTTTACAGCGTTATAATCAGAAACATCTGCTGTTATCCCCATAACGTTATCATTGGTCTGGCGCAGCTGCGATAATGTTTCATCCAAAGCATGTTTATTGCTGATTCCGTTGATAACGATGTTATTGCTGGATTTATTAAATGCCATAGCAATTGCACGGCCGATCCCTCTGGACGAACCAGTGATTAAAACTGTCATGGGCGCTCACCTTTTAAATAAGCAATTTCCTCTTTATATAAGTTTTGTGTATTGCTGATCCAAGGTGTTTCCAATATTAAAAGCCTGCCTTCGGCATATTTAGAATGGACAATATTATATATAGCCTCGCTACCTATATTATCCTCTCCGCGCGGGTTTGAAGCATCAGCCCCGAGATTGGCATGGCGGTCTTTTTTTGCGCCACATTTGTTAAGAGATCCGTTTATGTGATACACAGGCAGACGATCCAACCCGATAATCTCATCAAAATTTTGCATAACGCTATCAAAATCGTTTATTATGTCATAGCCGGCATCGTGTGTATGGCATGTGTCAAAGCAGACCATTAATTTGTCTTTAAGCTCCACTTTCTCTATAATCATTTGAAGCTCTTCAAAGGTTTTACCAACTTCGCTGCCTTTTCCGGCCATTGTTTCCAGGCAAACATACGGCGCTTGCTCCTTTGTCAGAACCATATTAAGGCCTTCGGCGATCCTGTTTATGCCATAATCCAAATCCTTTTCTGTGTAAGAACCCGGATGCAGGACAATATATTTTGAACCGATGGCTTCCGTTCTTTCTATCTCTTTTTTTAGAAATGTTACGGCCAAATCAAAGGTTTCCGGCTTAAAAGATGCAAGATTTATAATATACGGAGCATGAACGACTATTTCGTCAATACCATGTTCCTTCATATAGGCTTGTCCCTCTTCGATTTTTAGCTTATCTATTGATTTTCTGATGGTATTTTGAGGAGCACCTGTATAAATCATAAATGTATTTGCGCCATAAGAAACGGCTTCCTTTGCCGCCGCAATCAGGCCGCCACTCATAGAAACATGGGAACCTATCTTCATTTTTATTCCTCCAAGCTGTTTTTGTTATTTAGACAGTGGTTTTCGTATTTTTCATCAATTTGTGATTGTGTTACGGTGTTTAACGCAGTTATAACGCAGCCTTTGGCTTTTGCAAACATCTCTTTTGCCATATCCTTATTACCTTCTTGCTCATATATTATGCCCAAAAAGTATAGGCTGTCAACAAGATTGGGGTTAAAGCCGATGGCTTTGCCAAATGCATCCTTAGCTTTTTCAATTTGTTCGGTTTTGTAATATATTTGGCCAAGGTTATCCCATGCTGAGCCGGATTCTGGCATATCTTTGATGGCAAGGTTGGTTATTTCCAAAGCTCTGTCATAGTCCTGCTTTAAAAAATACATATATCCAAGCGTCGTAAGCACAACGCCATTAACATAATCATATTCCCGCCGCATATCCTCAAAGATTTCGATAGCTTTGTCTATATCCCCTTTAATCCAGTATGTACTGCCTTTGGAAAGCAATATATCTTTTTTGATAAAGGAGCTTTTCTTGAGCTTTTCGGCATATTCAAGGCTGCCAAGCGCTTGCTCCCAATCACCTTCACGAAGCCTTAGGGTTGCAAAATTTAAATATGCCACAGGGTTTGAGGTTTTTAGATCCAAAGCCTTTTTTAGACATATCTCGGATTTTTTTATATTCCCCGAGGAAAGGTATGCGTTTCCAAAAAAGGCGTATATGTTTTTTCGATTTAAAAATATAAGAATACAAAATGCGGCCGCATATGCAAGAAGAAGGATATACCAAGGCTGTTTGAGAATAATTCCAAAAGCGATATAAACAACCAATATTGTTATAATAAGCAGTGCATTTATACCAATATTTACTTTTCGCATTTATACCAATCCTTCCTGATTTTTGGGTTATGCCATAATCGCTGTAAACCGTTTTCTTATGGGCAAGACAAATGCAACGCAGAATGCAATTTTTAAAATATCCGGTATAACAAAGGGATAAATACCGATAATGGAAGCTTCATGAAGATTTATACCCATAATGAAAGCAATCCATAATGCTCCAAAAACATAGCAGATTATCTGGGCCAACATTAACACAAGGAATGCCCAAACAGCGGTTCTCCATAAAGCAACCGGCTTTGTATTTTTCATTATATAATTATAATATGCAAACCAAAAGGAAACTAAGACAACCATAAATGGATAAGCCATTAAAAATCCACCAGTTGGCCCGGCAAAAACAGAAATTCCGCCCCTAAAACCGCTGAATATAGGTATTCCCGCTAAGCCAAGCGCAAGATAAACTATTTGTGAAAAAAAAGCAAGCTTTGGCGTCAATAATATCCCTGTTATATAAACTGCCAGTATTCCTAAGGAAACGGGCACTGGCGTAAAAGGAAGTGGCACAGATATTTGTGCCAGAATAGCCGTTATTGCTGTAAAAACCCCTATAAATGATATTTGTTTCACACTTAGATGTTTTCTTTCCATAATGCCCCCTAATAATAAATAGTATTAAGCCGATTAGGCTTTAAATATATATTATGTTCTTATTTGCCCTCTTGTTTAAAACCGTCAAGTTTATTTTTTTTGTATGATGCAAATTCACCTGAATCAAGAGATGCTCGTATTTCTTCCATCATATTATTGAAAAAATATAGATTATGGATTACGCTAAGACGCATAGCAAGCATTTCCTTAGCTTTAAACAAATGCCTTATATATGCCCTTGAATAATGCTTGCATGTTGGGCAGGAGCATTCCGAATCCACGGGGGAATCATCAAGCTCGTGCTTGGCATTCATTAGGTTTATTTTTCCTTTGCTTGTGTAAAGATTGGCATGGCGCCCGTTTCTTGCGGGCAATACACAATCAAAGAAGTCCACGCCTCGCTCCACGGACTCCAAAATATTCTCCGGTGTACCAACGCCCATAAGGTATGTTGGCTTGTTTTTTGGAAGGTATGGAACAGTTTCCTCCAGGATTCTATACATTTCATCATGGGTTTCGCCTACGGCAAGGCCGCCTAATGCGTATCCATCTAAGTCAAAATCTGAAATGACCTTTGCGTGCTCTATTCTTATATCCTCGAATGTACCGCCCTGATTAATCCCAAACAGCATTTGTTTTTTATTTATTGTATCGTCTCTTTGATTAAGTTCTTTCATTTTGTCGGCACAACGGCGTAGCCATCTTGTTGTTCTGTCCACAGAATTTTGCATATATTCCTTTGTGGCAGGGTAGGGGGCGCATTCGTCAAAAGCCATCGCTATCGTTGATGCGATATTAGATTGTATCTCCATGCTTTCTTCCGGCCCCATAAAGATTTTATGCCCATCAATATGGGAAGCAAAGTAAACGCCTTCTTCTTTAATTTTTCTAAGGCTGGCTAGAGAAAAAACTTGGAAACCGCCGGAATCAGTTAGTATAGGTTTATCCCAAACCATGAACTTATGCAGACCGCCCAGCTTTTTTATAACCTTGTCACCAGGTCTTAAATGAAGGTGATACGTATTGGATAACTCAACCTGGCATTTAATTTCTTTCAAATCCTGCGTTGAAAGCGCGCCCTTTATTGCCGCGACTGTCCCCACATTCATAAAGACAGGTGTTTGAATCGTTCCGTGAGGCGTTATAAATTCTCCGCGCTTTGCCCGGCCTTCTGTATTTAATAAATTATACATGTATAATTCCCCAATCTTTGGAAACCACTGAATAAGTGCGAATAATTTTTTCCGAAATTAATGAATTAATCAGTGTTTACATAAATATAAAGTCTTTGCTTGACAAAGTCAACTATTAATCATAATATATAATAAATTATTACCAATATATGTGTGGAAAAATTGTGGAGAAAAATTATGGAGAAAATTAATCTTATTGCAACATCAACGTTTGGCCTTGAGGCAAGCGTTAAGCGAGAAATCATAAAGCTTGGTTATAGTGATGTCAGCGTTAGTGATGGAAGAATTGATTTTAGCGGAGATATGTCTGCTATAGCCAGATCTAATATATGGCTGCGCAGTGCAGACCGTGTTTTTTTGAAAATTGGTGAGTTTAAAGCTTTGACGTTTGATGAGCTGTTTGAGGGAACAAAAGCTTTGCCTTGGGATGAATGGATACCAAAGGACGGAAAGTTTACGGTTATTGGAAAATCTGTAAAATCGCAGTTATTCAGCATTTCTGATTGTCAAGCTATTGTTAAAAAAGCTGTTGTTGAAAAGCTGAAACAAAAATACAAGGTGGACTGGTTTGAGGAGACAGGTGCGGAGTATAAAATTCAAGTGGGGCTGCTTAGGGATATAGCAACGCTTGCTATTGACACATCCGGCGCAGGGCTTCATAAGAGGGGATACAGGCAGGACACTGTTGTAGCCCCTATTAAAGAAACGCTTGCGGCAGGCATGATAGAGCTTAGCTATTGGCGAAAGGATAGAGTGCTTTTGGATCCGATGTGTGGATCTGGAACGATACCTGTAGAAGCTGCGCTTATTGCAAAAAACATTGCTCCGGGAATAGCAAGGAAATTTGCTTCAGAAAACTGGAATCGTATAAACCCAAAAATATGGAGCGCTGCAAGAGAAGAAGCAGCGGACTCTATAGACAACAGTATCTCGCCGGAAATATATGCATCGGATATGGACAGGAGAGCTACAGAAAACGCCAAGCAAAACGCAATAAAGGCCGATGTTAAACGATATATAAAGTTTGAAACAAAACCATTTTCAGAGGTGAAACTACCTTCTGAATACGGTGTCGCTATAATTAATCCTCCTTACGGCGAACGAATCGGTGAGAAGGAAGAAGTTGAGAAGTTATATAAGCAGATGGGCGCTTTGCTGAAAAATGAAAGAAAGTGGTCCACATACGTTATAACCTCTAATGAAGACTTTGAAAAGCTGTTTGGAAGAAAAGCCGATGCAAAGAGAAAACTGTTTAACGGGATGATAAAAACGGACTATTATCAATATTTTGGAGAACGCCCGCCAAAGCCGGATAATTTTCCCACCGCGAGGCAGTAATTTACATTGTCAAAAGCAGTGATTTGGTGTAATGGATTTGCTTCGTTATACGTGCGAAAGTACTGTTCTGTCATCTCCTGCGAATTCAAGTGTTCGTAGATTAAGAATCCATTTTCAGAAAGTATTTTTTCTATGTTTTCATAAGAATAACTTGCAAGCATTTTTTCATTTGCTGCTCCTGCCAACATTGATTGTTTTTTAGCGCGCTCCCCAGCCTTGGACGTATAGCTGTTTTCGTCAGGATAGTCAAACACAATAGAACTGCCTATTGGCAGAATTGAGCTTAGAGAAAAAAGAAATTTTGCAAAAGCCTGCTCTGAAAGATAATATACTAAACCAAGCATACTGCAAAAGCTAATCTTGTTTTTGTCAAATGCTTTATTCTGAATTAAATCTGTTTGCCAGTTGTCCTTTGTGAAATCGGTTTCAATATAATGGACGTTTTTGGGTATTTCAACCTCTGACTTTTTTACTCGCGCACGTTTATCGCTTGCGGTAATTAGGTGGTCAATCTCAAAAATTTGTATTTCGCTAGACCAATTCGGCTGGCGGTATGCAAAGGTATCATATCCGGCGGCTAAAATTAAATATTGTTCTGCACCAATACGCACTGCTGTTTTAAGGGCTTTTTCTGCGTAGATGGCTCTGCCAAGCGGGGAGGGAGATAACTGATTATCTACCACCCATTTTAACGCCTCATCCCTGCTTCCGACGAATGATGGATTAAAAAATCCAATGCCTTCTGCCATGCTTTTAGATATTCGGCTGTATTCTTCGTCGGATAATAGTAGCCTTGCGATGCTGTCATTAAAGACTTTGACCGTGTTGTTTTCAAAATGATATGCTCTTGAAAATGCGCTAATAAGCGCTGTCATGCTCTTTTGTTCCATTCTTTTAATCACCTCTTAATACTTAATACACCTAAATGAGAAAAAGAACAAGACTTGAATTTTTGCTCATTTTGTGGTATAGTAAGCGTATAAAAACATAATAATTTTGCAAACTGCCAAATATTACCTGGCGGTTTTTTTGTCTCCAGCTATTGACAAATAAGGTCTAATACGTTAGACTCTTTTCAAGAGGTCTAATCGCTTAGACCATCAGGAGGTGAACACTTTGGATAGTTTAAAACTATTTGATGCAGAATATCGCTTTATGTCCTTGGTTTGGGAACGCGAGCCAATAAATTCTACAGAGCTTGTGAAACTATGCGCTCAGGCTTTTGCATGGAAGAAATCAACGACTTATTCTATGATAAAACGGCTTTCAGAGCGTGAAGTATTAAAAAATGAAAATGCTATAGTTGTTGCGCTTGTTAAGCGAGAGCATGTTCAAAAATATGAAAGTGAGCAAATAATAGAAAAAGCTTTTGACAACTCTTTGCCATCGTTTATTACAGCTTTTTTGGCAGGCAAAACCATAACAAAAGAAGAGGCCGAAAGAATAAAGAAAATGATTGAGGAGGCGACAGTATGAGCAAGATTTTTATTGAAATTCTCAATATGAGCCTTTCTGCAAGCTTTATTGCTGTTGTCGTTATTCTAATTCGGCAGCTTTTAAAGAAGACACCCAAGATTTTCTCCTATGCTTTATGGGCAATTGTCTTTTTTAAACTAATATGTCCATTAACAATCGAAGCTCCCGTTGGCATTAATCCCATAGAGAGGCAATCAATACCGCAAGATATTGTTTTTTCTAAAGCTCCCTCAATAAATAGTGGCGTTACTATTATTGACAGTGCAGTTAATAATAGTATTGAATCATCGTTACCGCCGGTAAATGTGGCAGCGAGTATTAATCCTATTCAAGTTGTGCTTGAAATCGGTTCATATATTTGGGCTTTGGGTATGTTGGTTTTGTTGATTTATGTAGCAGTAAGCTATTTGCGTATTTGCAACAGAGTGAAAACTGCTATAAGAGTGAGAGATAACGTGTTTGAAACAGATCGCATAAAGACTCCGTTTGTTCTTGGTTTTATTAGCCCGAAAATATACATTCCTACAGGGCTTTTAGAAAGTGAGCTAGAATATATCTTAAAGCACGAGCAGACGCATATTAAGCGACATGATTATCTTATAAAGCCGGTTGCATTTTTAATTGCGGTTGTCCACTGGTTTAATCCTTTTGCATGGTTTTCTTATATGCTTATGGCAAGAGATATGGAGCTTTCTGCCGATGAAAGCGTCATGAAGCAAAGTGATAACGATATCAGAGGGTGCTATGCGAATTCACTGCTTGCATTATCTGTTAAAGGGGCAGGGGTTTTGTCTCCCCTAGCTTTTGGCGAAACAGGCGTTAAAGAAAGGATTAAAAACGTTTTGAAGTATAAAAAGCCTGCGCTTTGGGTGAGCGTTGGGGCTTTTATAGTTGTTTGCATTATGAGCTTTTTATTTATATCAAGTTCTGCTTCCAATGGTAAGGTTGATGCCGCTATGGCATGGGCTAAAGGCCTATCAATAAAGGATATTACGTCAATAGAGCTAGTTGTTATACCATCAGACCCAAATGAACAATACAAAAACTTTGCAAAAGATGAGTTTAAAAATATTATACGATTAATAAATAGCAGTAATGGTACGTTTGTAAGTAATCCGCCAGAAATTGCAGGAGAAAGCATTTGCTTTTATATCACAACATCTGATGGCGTTATCCATAAATATTGCAATAGTGCAGATGTTTTTCTTAATATAGATGACATTTACTACAGCCCTGCTAAAGGATGGCTTAACGAAAAATTTAAAGGTTATAACAAAGGATCTGAGCCAATCCCGGCAGATTTTTGGGAGAGGGTAAACAATCAAGAAAAAGAAATAAAAGATATGGCGCTTGAGCTGTATAAACACAAAACGGCTTATATAGGCGATGCTCCAAATGTCGGCGGTATTATAACAAATTTGCCGATTAATAAATCTATGCCAGCGCTTTATCGCAATGGAATGGAATTATTAACTAAGGAAGAGCCTTATGGTTTAGCTATTGATTATACGACAGATGAGGAAACATGGAAAGCCTTAAACGACAGTCAAGACGAGTCTGATTTTATCAAAAATGCTATTGTTTTATTCAGCCTTGTTAATAATTTAGATTATGTGCAGTTTATAATATCATGCGATGGCACTGCAAACAAAATAGAACATACATTTTATAGATATCAAATACGAACTATAATCCCATATGATGTGCGCTCATATGCAGAAAATGAAGAAAGCTTTGTGGAATTTATGATTAGTATTATAAATAATGATTATAACTTTCGCGATATGACTATTGATGATGTCTTGGAGCTTTCTGTAAAAGGTGATGAATTATCTTGGGCTGATTTTTACAAGTATAAAGGTGTTGAAGTTGGAAGTGGCTTGTTTATTATGTATTATAATATTGATGAGGATTATCATGTTCTAGTTGGAGGAGTTCCGCAAGAAAAGCCTTGGTATATTCGGTTGTATTATGGCGATAACGAAATGATTGATATTCGTAATGAAGACGTGCAGGAATTTATTAATAAGCATGAGACAAGTATTTCTTCTATTATCAAAACAAACCTTGAAATAATTATGTCTGGCCCGAAAGAAGCATCAAACCCATATGCCTATATTAACACTCATAAAGATGAATATGATGAATTGGTAGCGCTTGATTATGAAATGCTTAAATATTGTTTTACTCAATTTGAAATTGGCAATGAGATAGGTTTAAATGGAGCAATAATGTCGATAGCTTGCCAAGATATTTTAAGCCGGGATGTATTTAGCGGCGA
>CAYVCG010000003.1:19011-25252 GCA_964449985.1 uncultured Defluviitaleaceae bacterium | reverse complement strand
GGTGTTTACTATAACCTTTTCTACTGCAAATGTACTTTATGGCAATGAGCTTGAACAATATGGTGGCTCGAATACACCTACTGCAATAACATATATAAAAAACAGTGATGGAAGCTATACATTAGATGAATATGTGCAATCAAGAGATGGTGGAGACTATGCCATATCGATAAAAGAGTTTTGCATAACGCCTGTATCGGGCAAAGAAATTGTTGGGCTTGCAGACAAAATAATAAAGCATGACCAAAAAGCAGTGGGCGCACTAATGCGTGAAAATCTTATCGCGCATTTAAAGAGGAATAATTTAATGGATATTAACTTAAAGATATCAAACGGAGAGCTTGATCCGTTGACATAGAAATGATTTGCGGGTTTCTTATTAACGTGAGATCGACGAAGTCGAACATGCCGCAAATAATGCGAATTTATACAAATAACAAAGGGTGCTGACCGAATAATAGTCAGCACCCTTTGCAATGTGTCCTAATAAATCAAGACATCATATTTTGTTTAGAATAATTCTAAAAATCGCATCTGTTCATAACAGGGATGAACGTACCGCTGTCCCACAAGAATACGCTTGCGCGATAACCATTCTGTGCGAAGTTTCCATCCGCATTTTCTGGCATTGAAAGCTTAACTTCAAACATACCGGTTTGGGCATTAGCAAGCACTTTTGCGTCTTTGCCGATATAGCTTAGCTTACCGTTCGGAGCATATACTGCTACGTATAAAGTAAGGCTTTGCTCTTTGCCAGAATTGTTATTGTAGCTAAGTTTTGTTACAAGTGTGTCACTTGTTAATGCATCAAGCTTGTTGCCGTCTGCATCAGTAAATACTAACATCGGTACAGGATCTGTTGCTTTTTGAGCAAAACCAACAATCCTTCCGTTGACGACTTTATAAACTTGCACATATACTGAGCCTTCTAAAGCTTCTGCAATTTCTACAAAATCAGTGTATGCAACGGCGTTGGATATAGCAGAAATACTGCTGTCAAGAGCTGGTACTGCAGCTGGTTCATTTGAAACAGCATAGTAGTACGAATATCCAGCTTGTGCAGCCTGTGGCGCAAGCACTGCTTTGTTAAGATCATACTTAATGGAGACATCCAGCGGTTCTAATGAAACGTTGTATATACCAAACTCAGTCAATTGCAAGCGGTAATTTGTTCCGCCACCATCGTCTGCAGCAGGAGTTCCGAGCCTTGTGCAAACAAGGCGAACATACCTATAATTTTGAGATTCAAAATTGACAACGTATGGTGCGCCAACTGGTGTTGTTACGTTTGTTTCTGATTTAATAACAGTCCAGTTCGAATTGTCGTTAGATCCTTCAATAGTGAAATCACGCGGGAATCCCGGTGTGCCACCGTTGACTGTAAACGTACCAGTTCTTGGATAAAGCTTGATCTGGTTAAATGCTTTTTCAGAACCTAAATTAAACGCAATTATCGGTCTATTGTTTCCGGTTGGGTTTTCTCCAACTATGTTGGTCGTCCAACCGTTTTTACCGTCTCTTACGGTCAATCTGCCGTCAGTCAGATTAGCAGGGCCCCAATCAGAGCTGTTATTCATACCTTGTTGAACTGTAGGTGTGATTCCTGCAGCAATATTAGGTTGGCCAACCCACGCATATGAGCTATTAAGTGTTAAATCGTTTTTAAGCTCATTCTGCGCCATAGGATTAGCAACAGCATTACCTTCAGCATTAGTAAGGCTAACAAGAGCGAAATCTGATGTGTTGCAAGGCTCAACCGAAAGTGTAAAAGGTTTTGAGTTAACAAGGCTGAGCGCAGCTGGTGTGAACGCGGAATAAGTCTTGCCATTCTGCATAGCAGTAAGCTTGCCTAAAGCATCAGTTGTTTGGGTTGTTAACCTAACGTTGCGGTATTCAGTAGGAGCGCCTACAGCTGATGTAAATTTATAACTTCCGGATACTACCTCAAATTTTGCACGTTGTGTAACTTCGTCATAACTAACATAAGTAATGCCTTGTGATTCAGCCGCTATTTTGCCGCCTTCCATAACATTTGCAGGATCAACTGTCGGTATTAAAACAGTTGCTGTAGTGTTTGCAGGAACTGTGAATTTATAGTTAAATGCACCTGTTTCATGATTCCATTCCCAACCGCTCTCGATTTTGCCCGAGACTGAATCGTAATGGCCTCTGGAATACGTAAGAGTGCCACCGTATTGTGGGTTAAGCGTAAAGTGCTTAAATCCTGGGTTTGCTTCGTCACGCTGTATGCCCAAAACTCCGGAGAACATCCATTCGCCGATTGAACCGTAAGCGTAATGGTTAAATGAGTTCATACCAGCATCGCCGAAACCTCTGTCAGTAGTATATGAGTTCCAGCGTTCCCATGTTGTGGTCGCGCCTTGATTTATACTATAAATCCATGAAGGATAAGCTTCCTGCTCAAGAAGTTTGAAAGCAGGTTCCATCTGGTTGTTATTGGAAAGCGCAGGTACAAGCGCATTAACTCCAATAAATCCTGTTGTAAGCGTCCAACCATGGTTGCGGATATTTTGCGCAAGAGCTTCGGCAGAATTAGCGATAGCTTCCTTATCGTCAAGCAATCCGAAATAAAGCAATAATGCATAAGGGGTCTGACTTCCGATCTTGAGCGTACCATCAGCATTTCCCCATCTTGCCATAATAGCGCTAACAATTTTTTTAGAAGTTTCTGCATATTGAACAGCAATCTCTTCTTCACCTATAGCGCGGGCCATAATGGAGAATATTTTGTGATCATACGCCATAAACAGTGAGTTTGTTAAATCTCTGTCCGATCCTTCAATAGCAAGCCAGTCACCATAGTTGTTATCGCGAGGTTGGCCGGATGTAAAGCGGATATAGTTTGAAGTACGTAAAGGATTCATCAGGAAGTCGCACCATGCTTTCATGGAATCGTAAGCATCCCTGATAATCTGTGTATCGCCAAATTGTTGATAAAGTTGCCATGGAACGATTACAGCTCCATCGCCCCAAGCGTTCGACCATTGAGTGAATCCACCAACGCGAACAGCAGGTATTAATACAGGAACGAGACCGGCATTAGTGCCTGTTTCTTCGTTCATTTGATAATCACGCAAGTCGCGCAGCCACTTTGCATAGAACTGGTTAGAGTTTGCCAAATAAACGCCTGTTCCTGCGAATATTTGTGTGTCACCTGTATAACCAAGACGTTCGTCACGGTTCGGACAGTCAGTCGGAACTGATACAAAGTTGCCTAACATTCCCCAAACTGTATTGCTATAAAGCTGGTTAACCTTAGGATTTGAGGATTCAAATGATGTTGTTAATTCGTTGGATGAAGATATAGCTATAGCTGTAATATCTTCCGGCGGTATCGGTGCACTAAGTCCGGTTATTTCAACATAACGGAAACCGTGGAATGTGAAGCGAGGAGTCCATTCTTCGCCATTCGGGTCGCCTTTAAGAGTGTATGTGTCGATACCAACTTTACGGCCACGCGCGAATTGGTCACGCATGTTGGCACGGTATATAGTGCCTATCGGGCCATCGCCATTACCAACAGCGTTTTGACCTGGATTTTTATAAGCAACAGGCGTATTAAGCATTTCTGCATGAGTTAAAGTGATTTTTGTTCCTGCTGCTCCTTTTACTTTAATACTAACAAAACCAGCAATATTCTGGCCAAAGTCATATGTATATTTTCCAGGCTGTGGCTCTGTAACAACCGGGTTAGTAAATCTAGCTACCTCACGAATAGGAGCTCCTGTCTGTGAAACGATATTTACTTTTGATGCAATAGGAGCATGAATGCCAGCGGGAACCCAACCAGTTCCTTTGTAGTCTGCTGTGTTCCAACCGTCGCAATCATAACGTGCATCATAATATTCGCCAGCGTAGTTATCTGCGTATATAATCGGGCCTTTATGATATGCCCAAGAATCATCGGTAACGATAACTTGTTTGTCTCCGTTTTTGTATTCTATAACAAGACGGCCTAATAATGACTGTGTTTCGCCGTACATAGCGTTGGTATGAAGCTGCATCGGACCGGAATACCAGCCTTGCCCAATCATTCCTCCGATAGCGTTTGCGCCTTGCGTTAGCATGTCGGTAACGTCATATGTCTGATACATAAGTGAATAGTTGTAATCTGTCCAGCCTGGGGATAAATAATCCTCCCCGACTTTTTTGCCGTTTATTGAAAATTCATAATATCCACGTGCAGTAGCGTATAAACGCGCGCTTTTGATTTCTCCTTCAACCGCAAAGTCTTTACGGAAAAGAGGGTCTCCACCACTGGTCGGAGGCGGGTCAATAACGCGGTATGAACCTTCAAAATCCTCGTGTTTGCCGTTGCCTATACGATATGTGCCGTTTTGAATGGAACCGTGTCCTTCAAACATAGCCGGCACGTTAGGCCCGTCAAACGTTTCACGATATATAACATTTTTTGATCCGCCTGTATTATCAGTGACAATAATGTTATCAAAATAAGCATCATCTTTGTTATTGGCATCGTTATACTGACGGAAACCAAGCTTACCAAGCGTCCATGCATAGTTTGTAGGAAGCAGGCGATTATTGTCTATAACGGTTTGCTCTCCACCTACAGGCCCGAGCATTGTTGTAGCGTAGAAGCTATTACCTGTTTTGGTAACGGTAACAGTACAGTGATACCAAGCTGCCTTGCCCTCTGTAGTATTTGGAATAACATGGCCTATGCTAATATTCTCCATACATGCGCCGCCTGTATTCCAACGATGAGGCCTAAAATATGGCGCTCCGCCGTAAGGCTGCTCAACGGGATTGGTATTAAACTGCCAAACAAGATAATAACCGCCGTTTGCTGCAAAACGAAGGCTAGCACCATCTTTAATTATTGAAAAGTCAAAATCAATAGTATAATCTGAAATATCGGTAGCGGCGGCTGACGCAGGTTTCGTTATCCACTTCGCGTCGCCCCATCCATCGATTTTTTCACTCATCAGCCCGGTTTCCCACCATGATGGCTCACAAACAGAATCACCAACGTTTGTTTTTGAAATAGCCTTCCAGTAATAACGTGTTGTTGCAGCCAAAGGAGAACCGCCATAAACGATTCCAAAAGTGTCGGACGAAGCAACAACGCCGCTATCCCACACATAAGGGCCGCCAGACAATTTTTCAATAGAATCTGCAACCAAAATACGATAACTTTCCTGCGTTACTCCTCTCTCCTCTGATGAAAGAACCCAGCTAAAGCGCGGCGCATCATTATCCAAACCTAAAGGCTCGGTTTGATACTCAACTTGCAACTTTTCAGCTTTAACAAGGGCAGTTTCCGCTAAAAGCGTTGCCCAGCCAGGGAAAACTGACAAAGCTAACGTTATCGACATTAATATGGATAACGCAGATTTCAAAACTTTGTGCTTTGCTTTCATAAACATCCTCCTTAATTCCTTATAATTTGGGCTTTTAGGATGCCCATAAATCCTTAGGACTCGAGTTCAAATCATTTTAAACTAAAAAACAAAATTGCTTGTTAGTACTTTTGTCAATAATGACGATTTTATTGTATCAAATCTCAGAACATATTGCAATAGCATACAAAAATTTTGGCAAAGGTATATATAGAAATTTTCTTTTAGTATGATAAGATGCCACTGTCTCCAGAGGCTTAATAATCAGTTATATTTTCCAAAATAAGAAATAAGTCACTATTAAGTTTTTCTTTTTCTAGTTCTTTTTAGTTTTTTGGATATCCAATTAATTGGATAATCATCTTTACTGCATTTTCCAAGTGCTCTTTAAGTTAGGATCTAAAATAATATTTATCATTTTAGAATGTAAATTCAGATGCACAACATTACTGTTGGAGTTGAAAAGAAGCTTCAGGCATAGTTCAACCAAATGCTTGACTTCTGCTATAGATTGTGCAATACTGTACGAACGCTAGGTCAAAGAGGGAATGTATGTTATGTTTTCGTGGGAAATTAAGAAATTAATTGATAAACCGAGAAAAGTGCAGTCAGATATTTGCTTTTATCCGTATATAATAGAGCGTGCAATGGGTGCAGCAGGAGGTAACTTTGCATATTTTGAGACTTTGCTGCAAAAAACTAAAAGAGGTGATACAGATGAAAGATAAGTTATTTAAAAGAGATTTCAGTTTGGTGGTTGTGGGGCAGATTGTGTCTATTCTTGGTTCTGCGATTCTGCGCTTTGCGCTTGACCTATATGTATTGGATATTACTGGACGTGCTGATATTTTTGCGCTTGT
>CAYVCG010000003.1:11214-18911 GCA_964449985.1 uncultured Defluviitaleaceae bacterium | reverse complement strand
CACGATTGCCAATGATATGAAAGTCGGAATGCGCTATGTTGTAAAAGAAAATCCGCAAATTTTTAAAATCATTCTGTTGGCAGCTGCCCTAAATCTATTTATGACGCCATTCTTTATTATCGGTATCCCATATATACTGCGTATTACCATGAACAGCGGTGAGGTTATGTATGGTATCGGTATGGGTATTATTCAACTCAGTACAATACTTGGGGCTCTTTCTATTGGCGTTCTTTCAAAAAAGCTATCTTTGTTTACACTTCATAGACCTTTGTTTCTAACGTCTATACTAATTGTTCCTATGGCTATTGCTGTTTCGCCGGCGATGCTTCAATTTGGATATTGGCCGTCGTTTGTATTGTTTTTTACATCCGGTGCAGCAATTACGCTCTTGGTAACTGCAATTTCTATTTTTGTAATTACATCCGTTCAGATGAAAACGCCAAACGAAATGTTAGGAAAGGTTATGGCTATTATTATGGCTGTGTCGCAATGTGCCGCTCCGTTTGGGCAGGCAATGTATGGTTTTGCATTTGAACAATTTAAGACTGTGGTATACATTCCTGTTCTTATGGCTTTCTTTTTCACGGCTATGCTTTCACTTACTGCAAAAGGTATGCTAAGCAAACGTTGATGAAAATAAATTTATAAAAGAGCAGGCCATCGGTTTAATCGGCGGCCTGCTCTTGCGCTGTGAAAAATGTTATTTGATTGCATTTTGGATGATAGTATCAGCTTCGTCTTGCGTCATAGCTCCTGCTTCAACCTGCTGATCACAGTAAGGCTTTAATTCGTTAAGAAGCTCTTCTTTTGTATCATAAGGCCCAAAAATAATCTGCTCGGAATCATCATTCATAATTGTCATAACATAACTTGGTTGCACAGTCATAGCATCGTCGGGGTTGTAGGATAAAACTATGTCGTTTTGTCCGTTCACGGTTTTAGACACTTTAATACCGTTCTTAATATTCTCTAGAGTTGCATTATGATTTGCAATCGCTTCGTCAACGTCTTTTTGGGTAAAATTCTGAAATTCATTGTTTTTGTCATAATAACCTGCATCTTCGGTTTCTACCAACGATTGGAGAACCTTAATATCTTGCTCCATCCACTCTTTGTATTCGTCGTATGTCCACCATACAACGTCTGGTGTTGGATTTGTTTCTTGGTATTCATCTTCACCCATCCATGTGTTGCCGTTATCAATGCTTATTACTCTTTTACCTATTCCGTCATCAGTAAAAAACAAAGCAACATCGCTTATTTTAATATTTTCTTCGGGCTTATTATTATTGCCTTCCTCAGAAGTTGCAAATACAGTTGTTGTGCCTGCCACTAAAAGGGTTGCGGCAACAAGCCCTACAATTGAGGTTTTTTTAAGTTTCATGATTGATCTTATCCTTTCTTCGATAGAGTTTTTGCTAAAATTGTTGCATAGAGGAGTTAGCCTGCTTTTCTTTTCCTCCATTCCTATGAGCGTGAGTGCATAAAACGATTTTGTTGTTTCACCAAATATCCGAACAACCTGTTCGTCACATGCCAATTCAATATCACGGTTGGCCAAAACATACATGATCCATACAAAAGGATTAAACCAGTGGATGCAAACGCAAAGCACAAGCACAAGCTTGTATAAGACATCAAACCGTTGTATATGCACAAACTCATGAGTAAGGACATATTTTAATTGCTTCATATTTTCCCACTCGGTTGTTTTAGGCAACAAAATAATCGGTCTGAACACACCATAAGTCAACGGTGCCATGATTTTGTCGGACTGCCTGATTTGAAGCTGCCTTGCAGTTTTATGCGAATCCAACCACTCGGACACAAAGTCGTTTTGTACGGGCAGGGAACTTGCAAATTCTTTGCGGCATCTAAAATAAGCTACACCGAAAAATATAAGACAGGCGGCCATGCCAACAATCCAAACGATGATTAGTGGTGTGATCTGAGTGTTGGGTTGCCCTATGAAGCCCGTAATTGTCTCTTTGGCAACTTCAATAGTTTTAATAGGTACATTTAAACCAGCTTCACTTGTTAAACCCGTTTCTGCTTTAGCAAACAGGTTCATAATCGAAAAAACACTAAGCGGAGAAGATATCTGAAGCGGTAGAAGTAAACGCAAACCAGCCACAGCCCAAAGAATCATAAATGCTCTTTTGGGCAGCTTATGCATAGCAAGCGCACGAATAACTATAATTACTAAAACAAGGATTGCAGCCGAACTGCTCATTTCCATTATATTCATTCGCTCACCTCACTCCAAGCTTCCAACAATACTGCGCAGCTTTTCTATTTGCTCCGCAGACAAGTTTTTTCTACCGAGCAAAGAAGCAAACAACAGATCTGCCGAGCCATCAAAAACCTTGTTAATCAGCTCATCTGTTTCAGCTTCTTGAACCTGCTCTTTCGCGATTAGCGCATGGCATATAAAGTTTGGGTCTAATCTCTCAATAGCACCTTTGCTAATACACTTTTTAATAACTGTGTAGGTCGTATTCATGTTCCAACCGATTTCCTCTTTCAGAATATCGGAAATCTGCTTGGCTGTCATATCGCCATCTTTCCATAGCACATCCATCACTTTCAGTTCTGAATCAAAAAGTTTTATGGACATTATAGCAACTCCTTTCACACTATTGCAATAGTATGAATATATACTATCACAGTAGTTTAAAAATGTCAATACTACTTCAATAGTTTGAATGTTAAATTTTTATGAACAAAAATTGAGTGCTTATTAGAAGCACTCAGATAAATAATAAATAAAAAAATTTGATCATCGGGCTGGCAATTATTTATATTTAGGAGAAGGGGAGGGATATCAATGACCCCTATGCTTTTCCTTGCGTTTTTCCTGCCGAAGTTGAAACTTGCGTTCTTTTTCGGCCTCACGCTGCTGGCGAGAACGAGTCTTGCGCTCCAGCTTTCCTTGTTCCTGCTGAAGCTTTAATGCTTGCTGCGCCTTTGTAGCAACCCCAGTATTCTGTAATTGTCTATTAATTTTGCGCTGCAGACGTTTGTGATTGATACGCTTTTGGGCAATTGCGTTTGTTTCCATAGATGGACCAAAATGCAACTTGTCGTAATTTTTGAGCATATACTCGTAAACATCGTAATCCTTGGGTTCCGCTCCAAAAGTGATTTTGCAAACCTCATATTGGCCTTCAAATTCACGCTCACAGACGCCAATCCAAAAAGGCTCTTTAAAAAATACGGTCAGCTTGAGAATAGTTTTCTCCATAATATAACCCTCCTTTTGGTGTTACTAGCAAAGAAGGGACAACCAAGGAGGCAGGTTACTGACAGCTTGAGCTGTGTCCGGACTACCAACCGGAACTGTGTTTTTATCTTTGCATATTTATTTTAACACCTTTTAATCCAATTTGAAAGTAGGTGAATTTGATTTTTTTATTGCTTTTATGTGTCAAATGCATTGACGTTTTTCTATTTGTTGCATATAATATATATAGAAAAATTTCTATGCGAGGTGATTTTATGGGTGACCATCAAAATAATGCAAGGATATTCAAAGCCTTTTGTGATGAAAACCGATTGCAGATTCTTGAAATGCTGCAAAGCGGCGAAAAGTGTGCTTGTGTCTTGCTGGAACAACTCAATATTACGCAGCCGACGCTTTCACACCATATGAAAATCCTTGTGGAAAGCGGCGTTGTCTCTCCGCGAAGGGACGGGAAATGGACGCACTATTCTATCAGCGATCAGGGCGCGGAAACTGCAAAGAAATTGCTGTCCGCTCTGCTTGAACGTTCTGAAAATCGAGTTTGTGGGGAGGACTGTCTATGCAAGTAGCGTGGGATTTTTTCAGTTCTCAAATCCTCGGCATGAAGTGGCTAAATGACTTAATCGGCGCACTATTGGCTGCGCTGGGCTTGGATATAACGGGGCGTGTCGGCGGCAGTGTGCAGTTTTTCTTTTATGACACTATAAAAATTTTGTTGCTGTTGTCCGTTCTTATTTTCATTATTTCATTTATTCAGAGCTATTTCCCGCCGGAGCGAACAAAGCAGATTTTAGGTCGATACAGGGGTGTTTTTGCTAATCTCATGGGTGCGCTGCTCGGCACTGTAACGCCGTTTTGCTCCTGTTCGTCCATACCGTTGTTTATCGGGTTTACCAATGCCGGGTTGCCTGTGGGTGTAACATTTTCATTCCTTATCAGCTCACCGCTTGTTGACCTCGGTGCGTTTATCCTGCTGATGAGCGTGTTTGGTGCAAAGATTGCTGTGGCATATGTGGTAGTTGGTATTATTCTCGCTGTTATGGGTGGCACACTTATTGACAAACTCAGACTTGAAAGGTATGTCGAGCAGTACATTAAGCAATCGGGCAACGTGGATATAGAAGTGCCCGACCTCACACGAAAAGACAGGATGATTTATGCCAAAGACCAAATGCTGTTTACGCTGAAAAAGGTGTTTTTGTATGTGCTAATTGGTGTGGGTATAGGCGCAATTATTCACAACTGGATACCACAAGAGTGGGTTGAGGTTGTGCTTGGTTCAAACAATCCATTCTCAGTATTGCTTGCTACCGTCGTAGGAGTTCCTATGTATGCCGACATTTTTGGAACAATCCCGATAGCTGAAGCGCTGTATTTCAAGGGGGTTGGTGTTGGAACGATTCTGTCATTTATGATGGCTGTCACTGCGCTTTCGCTGCCATCCATAATTTTGCTGCGTAAGGCGGTAAAACCGAAGCTGCTCGGTATTTTTGTTGGCATTGTAACGCTTGGTATTATTATCATCGGATACACATTTAACGCTCTGCAATTTATATTTGTTTAGGAGGATATAACTATGGCATTTTTTAACTTTGGAAAGAAAAAAGAAAAAGAAAGTTGTTGTTCAGGGCAAGAGATTAAAACAACCTGCGCGTGTGGCGGCAGCTGCGGTATCAGCGATGTGAAAAACGCGCGCTTTATAGTTCTTGGCGCTTGCTGCAAAAAGAGTGCAGATATGTTTGAGAATACCAAAACCGCCGTCCGTGAAATGGGCTTTGATGATGAAGTGTTGAACATCGGGGATAATGTTGAAATCGCAAAATATGGCGTTATGCAAACGCCGGCGCTTGTGATCAACTCAAAAGTTGTGGCTTATGGCAAGTTGCTTTCAGTGGGCGATGTAAAAGGATTGATTGAAAAGGCGGGTGTTACTAAATGAGTGAAGAAAAATCCCAAGGTATAAGTTTTTTTGAGCGATACCTAACGGTTTGGGTTATTCTATGCATGGTGTTTGGTGTTCTGATAGGAAAGTTCTTACCCGCCGTTCCATCGTTTTTGGGGCAATTTGAATACGCAAATGTATCAATCCCGATTGCGGTTTTAATATGGCTGATGATTTATCCAATGATGATGAAAGTGGACTTTAAGAGCATTAAGAACGTCGGTAAAAACCCGAAAGGATTATTTGTCACTTGGGTGACAAACTGGCTTATAAAGCCGTTTACCATGTTTGGAATTGCTAGCTTGTTTTTCTTTGTGATATTTAAGGCGCTCATACCTTCAGAGCTTGCGCGTGATTATCTCGCAGGGGCTGTCCTTCTCGGTGCCGCACCATGCACGGCTATGGTGTTCGTTTGGTCACATTTGACTAAAGGTAATCCGGCGTACACCGTGGTACAAGTGGCGACAAACGACCTCATTATCCTTGTGGCTTTCACACCGATTGTAGCCTTTTTGCTTGGCGTAGGAGGTGTACAAATTCCATGGGATACGCTTATTCTCTCTGTCGTACTGTTCGTTGTCATTCCGCTTGCGGGTGGGGTGCTGACACGGAGCATTGTCACGAAAGCTAAAGGGACTGAGTATTTCGAGCGCAGCTTTATCCCGAAGTTTGGTAATGTGACAATCGGTGGCTTGCTGCTTACTTTAGTAATCATTTTTTCATTTCAAGGCAATGTTATTTTGGAAAATCCGTTGCACATCATATTGATTGCCGTGCCTTTGGTATTGCAAACGGTTTTAATTTTTTTTATTGCTTATATAGCCTGCAAGTTGCTAAAGCTCCCACACAATATCGCTGCTCCTGCCGGGATGATCGGTGCGTCGAATTTCTTTGAGCTTGCCGTTGCTGTGGCCATTGCGCTTTTTGGAACGCAAAGCCCCGTCGCTCTTGCTACAATCGTGGGTGTGCTTGTAGAAGTGCCGGTAATGCTCATGCTTGTGAGGGTTGCTAATAATACGAAAGGGTGGTTTTAAATACATGAACAAACAAAGCAAAGTCAAAAAAGCTGTGGCTTGTTTTAATGACGGTTTCAACTGCTCACAAGCCATTTTGTCTACTTACTGCGAAGAATTTGTGTTAGACAAAAAGACTGCTTTGCAAATCTCTTGCGGTCTTGGTGCTGGAATGGGCAGATTACAAGAAACTTGTGGTGCCGTATCAGGAGCTTATCTACTCATAGGGTTGAAATACGGTAAGGTTCACAAAGAAGATGATTTAGCTAAAGAGAAAACATACGCTATGGTACGCGAATTCGCTAAAATGTTTGAGGAAAGAAACCGTACTACAAACTGCCGTGAGATTTTGGGAGTCAATTTGATAGGCGGAGATAGTCAGACGGCACTAGAACGAGTTAAAATGCTCTGCCCCAAAATTGTTCAAGATGCTGCTGAAATAATAGAAGAGCTTTTGTTTTCAAGCGAGGTGATAGAGTGACTAAAGTTGCCTTTATCTGTGTTCATAATTCATGCCGAAGCCAGATTGCCGAAGCTCTCGGCAAGCACCTTGCAAGCGACGCGTTTGAGAGTTATTCCGCAGGAACGGAAACAAAACCACAAATCAACCACGATGCTGTGCGGCTTATGAAACAGCTTTACGATATCGACATGGAAAAAACACAACGCTCAAAACTGCTTGCAGAAATACCACCTGTTGACGTCGTTATAACTATGGGGTGCAATGTAGATTGCCCGTATTTGCCGTGCAAGTTCCGAGAGGATTGGGGTTTGGATGATCCGACGGGAAAAAGTGACGATGAATTTATGAAAGTGATAAATACGATTGAAAAGAAAATCCTTATTTTGCGCCAGTCTCTTTTGGATTGAAAAGCTTTGCTCTTTTTATCTAGATATGATATATTATTAAACAGGGAATGAAGTTCTCCCTTGGTAAACAGCCAAAACCGCTTCTAAAGCTGATGACTTCTGCAAATATGTTGCGGAAGGCTCGGCTTTTTTACGTTATGTATTAATATAAAGGAGAGAGTTTTATGTTATTTAGTCTTGCGCTTGTATTTCTCTGCGGTCTTTTGCTGGGAAGCTTATTTAAAAAGCTAAAACTACCGAGCCTGCTTGGAATGCTCATAACAGGCATTATATTAGGGCCACATGCGCTAAACCTTTTAAGCCCAAGCATTCTGGGTATTTCCGCTGATTTACGGCAGATCGCTCTTATCATCATTTTGACAAGGGCAGGGCTTGCGCTTGATATAAAGGATTTGTTAAGGGTCGGGCGCCCTGCAATTCTTATGTGTTTTGTTCCGGCTTGTTTTGAGATTGTCGGTATGCTAATTCTTGCGCCAAAGCTGCTAGGGATATCCTTGCTCGAAGCCGCTGTTTTGGGCACAGTTATCGCTGCCGTTTCTCCGGCAGTCATTGTTCCTAAAATGTTGATGCTGATGGAAAGCAGGCATGGTACAAATAAGAGCATTCCGCAGCTTATTATGGCTGG
>CAYVCG010000003.1:2722-11114 GCA_964449985.1 uncultured Defluviitaleaceae bacterium | reverse complement strand
TGATGGAAAGCAGGCATGGTACAAATAAGAGCATTCCGCAGCTTATTATGGCTGGGGCTTCGGTAGATGATGTGTTCGTTATTGTGCTTTTCACCGCTTTTACATCCCTTGCAACCGGTGGAGAAATAACGGCGGCGCACTTCATCACCATACCAACCTCCATAATTTTTGGTCTTGTCGCAGGTATACTGCTTGGGTTTGCTCTCTCGTATTTTTTCAATAAAATACACATTCGTGACAGCGGAAAAGTTATTATTCTTTTAAGCATCTCCTTTCTACTTGTAACGCTTGAGCATTCATTAACAGGAAATATCGGTTTTTCAGGCTTACTTGCTATTATGAGTATGGGAGCGGCTTTGCAGAAAAAAAGCTATGATGTAGCAGTGCGGCTGTCTGGCAAGTTTTCCAAACTATGGGTGTGTGCTGAGATTTTACTTTTTGTCCTTGTTGGTGCAACCGTAGATATAAAGTATGCAGCATCAGCAGGCCTCACTGCCGTAATCCTAATTTTCGGCGTTTTAGTTTTCAGGATGGCAGGGGTTTATATATGTATGCTAAAAACAAAGCTCGATTTTAAAGAAAGATTGTTTTGTATGTTTGCCTATATGCCCAAAGCAACTGTCCAAGCCGCAATCGGCTCTATCCCTTTATCTATGGGGCTTGCATGCGGAAATATCGTCCTAACGGTAGCAGTGGTTTCGATTATTATAACTGCACCACTCGGCGCATTTGTAATTGATAGGACATACAGAAGGTTGTTGGTTTGGGGAGGGTAGTCTATATTTAAGATAGGGTGCGGTATTTAAGCCGATATAGTTGTTTTTTTGTAAATAATTGCTGCATATTGTTGGATAATGTGTCTGACTGTGGTATGATTAATTAAACAGTAATGATCGTGTTTTGGCTAAAATATGGTTTGTCTAAAAATGGGAATTTAAAAATATTCACTGGATGGTGATCAGTACATGAAAAAGTTTCCGTACAAGTTATTTTTCTTTGTGTCATTAACTCCATATGTGATTATACTTTTACGGTCATTTTATTTAGCAATTTACGGCACACAATTTTTTTTTAATAGAATAGATGGATTTGAAGCGTTTTTGTTCGGAATAATATTTACACCATTAGGGTTATTGTCTGGGGCATGGAGTGTCATTACTATTCCGATATTGCCAATGTGTCTCACATATCAAATTGTATACATTGGTTCAAGAAAAAAGGAAAACAAAAGATTTGTATGGATTTCAACGCTTTTAGTAGCAGGATTTATAATTTTCCTTTTAGCAGTCAGGGAAGTTAATAGATTAGAGAGAAGCCGTATTGAGGTAATCGAACAGAAATGTTTAAATTGCTTTATACAAAATGCTGACGAAATTATGCACTATAATCTCAACCATTTTTATGGAGAAATCGGAGGTACTAATTTTTATACATGATACCATATTTATTGATTATGACAGCAACATGATAGCTTTTTACAGGGGTAGTACGGTTCGTGTAATTTGAATTAACAGAAAGGAATTGTATTTATAATCAGAATATACAATTTCGACGGGAATTAAGTTCTCCCGGGATGATACTTACTGCATTTTATCATGACGAAGAAAGTTCACATCGGACAAAAGCTATCCAAATTATTATGGAGGATGGCACAGTTTATTCGTTGAACGAAATAAAAGATAAAAATGGAGAATATTATTTTTTAGGGCTCAGAGAAGCCGCAGACCCTGCCAGTTAAGAATATATTGGTAAATGTCATCAGTCGGCACTATATTCTACACTATTTCTTTTTCTAGCCTTCGGCAGCGCAGTAACCGGCTCTAGCATTGCAACAATTTCCTTGCTAAAATCGGCGTCGTCAATATCCAGAATATAGTGCTCCTTTGCGCCATTATAAGGAAAGCCGGTAGCGGCTTCTTGCATCTTTTCGGCGATGGAGTCTAATTTTTTTACAAAAACGGTATTGTCGCAGACAAGAAGGATTGGTTTGTCATTAACATAAACCATATATTCGCCGAACATCTTTTTATGGCGTATGTCGCCCGTGCCCCCGATCTGCTCGCAGACATATTCAATAAAATCAACCGTTGTAGCCATATGTTTTACTCCTCCTGGCATTTTTTATTTGTCACTTTTCTTTTTTACCCGTGTTGAAATCAGCTTTTTTACGTCTTCCAGAATTTCTGGCGTGGTTACCTCGATCATCAGCCAGCGTGATCCATTAAAGGGCGGGGCATTCCAATATAGGTTTTGCGAGTAGTCTGAACAAGCTGTGAGCAATAACTCTGCCTCGGTGGCTTCTTTTGCGCCGATGCAAATAAGGCATGTAAAAAAGCCTTTGTCTGGATAAAGCACACAGAGCGAACGCCCACTCTTTTTGTATTTCACATTCCAGCCCGGTGCCCCGGAACAGATACTGTGTTCGATTTTTGGTTTCACGCTATAGCTGGATTGCAAATATTCGTTAAGTGCATCCCAATAGGGGCTGCCGATATAGTCGCTTATTTGATTGAATTCAGGCTCTTTGTCTCGTGAGAAGGTTTCATTCCAGGTCATATATATATTCTCCTTTTATTTTATTGGGTGTCGTATTACGGTTTTTAACTTTTCCGGTGAGGTTTTTCGTGGGTCACCAAGATAAATTTCGTGATGTCTCCGAGTCTCGGAGATGTCATTTTGGTATCCTTGGTCTATGATAAATTTCTCCAAAACTGTAATGCTGGCGGGTTCATCGTCATAGGAACCGATGTGCATAATTTGCGCGCATTTGCCCTCACTAAACTGCTCAAGACGAGCAAGTGAAACATCTAAGCCAGGCTTCTTTTTGCGCAAAGTCTCTTTTGCGACTTCGAAAACCTGTTGAGTTACAAAATTCGGCTGACGAATCATTGCCGTCCAGTAAAACTTATCTTTGTCAAACAGGTGTATGCCGTCAAAGTTTTCATCGTCCAGCCACCAAAGCCCCTCTAATGGAGCGACAACATAATCAAAATATCCCTCCGGAGGGTTGCTGCTTTTGTGGCTCATCTTAATGGCGTATGATAGGCCATACAAGAGTTCCAAAGCGGTTTTGTATTCGACACCGGTGTTTGGATTGCCCTTGCCGTTTACCATAATGAATGTCATTTCAGGCACATCTACAATCCCAGGCGCTGTTTTTGGCTGATAGAGGTTTTTATATTGTTTCTTAAAGTCAAAAGCTGCCATGTTTTCTCCCTTCATTATAACCCATGCTCGTCCATAAATTTCTCAAACTTTTTTTCAGAAAGAATTTCGTTTGTGACAAACTGACCGTCAAAGAAAAAGCTGTAAGTCGTAAACGGCGAAGGGGCATTTTGCGCCTGCTCAGCACTTTCGAATTTTATTAGCTTAACATCACTGCCTCTTTGCTGGGCAAGCGTTTTAATAATATTTGCATATTTTCCTGTGTGCGGGCATTGGTCGGAGTAATAAAGAACCATGCCTTTTTCATCTGTGTGGCCATTCTTTGCGCACTCTTTAAACTGCGGAACAGGAGCATTTTCCTCAAATGGCAGATATAAAAGTTCATAATAGGGTTCTGATGTATCGGCTATCCTGAATCCTTTGCGTTTCAAATACTTAGGGTCTGACAAGAATGGCATTTTTTTGTTGGAGGAAAGAACGGTGAGACCCAATTTTCCTTTTGCCTTAGCATCGGTAATACACTCATCGAGCAGACGGCTGCCATAGCCCTGTTTCGCAAACTGCCCCGATACCCAAAAGCAATTGATATACATATATCCATCCGCCATTATAGGGCACCACGCTTTTTCAGCAGGAATATACTCAATAAAAACCTTGCCGCGCGCATCCAATCGTTTAAAAACCAATCCGTCTAGAAACCGTTCGGAAAGCCATGATTTCTTAGAAGCAACGCATGTTTCGCCCTTTTTATCGGAAATAGCGCAGCAGATGTGCTCTGTGGCTATATTGTTTTGATTAATATTAATGATGTCCATATGAAAATCCTTTCGATTAGTTTATTGTTAGAATAACAAGGTTAATATGACAGCTATATGTCATGTTATAAATATTTATTTGCCGCTTCTGAAAATCGTTTTTTTATAAGCTCTCTAATATATAAAGGCTCTAAAACCTCGGCGTTTGCACCATAAGACATAATATATCCATAGCCCCATTCATCGTTTGTAATGATGGCCTTGACGGTAAAGCTGCCGTCATCATTTTCAGTCACATTATTTGGTTCATGCTCGTCCCACACGCGGGAAGAGAGGTCTTCATCCACTTTTATTGTTACAGGGCATAGATTATTCGTAGCAAAGCTTTCAGCGATTTTGCGCAGAGGGCGGGGTTCAAATACCTGTTCTGCTAGCTCAAGGTTTTTGATGCGCCCCAGCTTAAAAGTACGATAATCGTTTTTCTCGCGGCAAAAGGCCGAGAGATACCATGCCTTTTCCTTAAACACAATTTGGAGAGGTTCTACCGTCCGATGGCTTTTTTCGCCCCAAAAGCTGAAATAATCAAACGTAACCAGCTTTTGTAATAGAATTGCGTTTTTCAACTGTATAAACTTATCGCGTTCGGTATCGCTGCTGTCCCATGGTGAGAAATCGATATCAATCCAGCTGGTGGTATTCTTGTTAAATAGCGCAGCCAATTTTGTGAGCACCGGCTCAACATCAGGGACATTGACAGCATGTAGGCTTTGCAGAGCGGACAAAATATCACTTTGCTCCTTGTCTGTGAGCAACGACTTATTCAGCACAAAACCATCCATTAAACGCACGCCGCCGCCTTTGCCCTGTGTAGTATAGATAGGGATACCGGCCATCGCGAGCGTGTCTATATCCCGCAGGATCGTACGAACCGACATCTCAAAATGCGATGCTAATTCTTTGGCTGTCATGCTCTTTTTATCCATTAATAGATATACAATCTCAAAAAGCCGATTAATCTGCATATGCTCACCTCAAGACATAGTATACCATAAAAACATGACAACCATATGTCATATATAAATTTTTTTTGATAAGCGCTTTCCAAAACTTTAAAATCGTGTTGACTGAATCAGCTAATGGTAGTAATATCATATTAACCTATTGGTTGATTTTTATGGTTATTAGGAAAGTTGAGAAAGGTGATGAAACGCAATGAATAAGCATACAAAAAAACTAATTGCACCAATCATTATTGTTTCAATCATTGTTTTTTATTATGTAACTCTTGGATTTGAACTTGCGGTTTTGCCTTTGCCTTTGTGGGGCAAGGTTTTGGCCATATTTATCCCGGCAGTGTTTGCGGGATTAAGTATTTATGTATTAATACAACGAATTAAAGAAATAAGGAGCGGTGAAGAAGATGATCTTAGTAAATACTGATTATATCACAGGCAAGGAGCTAGAAATGGTTGGTCTCGTCAAAGGAGGAACCATACAATCAAAAAATATCGGGCGAGACATTACGCAGGGCTTCAAAACCTTAGTCGGTGGCGAGCTAACAGCCTACAGTGACATGATGAACACAGCGAGGGCACTTGCCACAAAGCGAATGGTGGCCGAAGCGGAAGAGCTGGGCGCAGATGCAATCGTTAATGTACGGTATGCTTCGTCTGCTGTCATGGCGGGTGCAGCCGAGGTTATGGCGTATGGAACGGCAGTTAAATTTATAAATAAATGATGGAGAAAAAACACATAGTTTGCCAGATAAGCGTGTTCGTGCAATAATATTAAAGGGGTAATAATATGCTAGGCGTGGAAATTGATATGGTTGTGAAGGACAGCTTGGATGCGCTTGCGTTTTATGAAACTGTTTTTGAGGTGGAGCGGATTGAGGTCGGAGATTTTGTTAAAGGTCAGAATGAAGTCGTTTTGGCCATATTCGGCACAAGATTTCACCTTATGGATGAAAACGAACAGTATGGGCTTATAGCCCCAAAACCGGGCGATAAATTACCGATATGGTTTAATGTTGTCGTGGCGGATATAAAAACAACCTTTGACAAAGCCGCAGAGCAGGGATTTACCGTCATTCATCCGTTGACCGAGATACCTGAGATGGGCATTTCTAACGCTGTACTTGCTGATCCATTCGGTTATGTTTGGATGCTACATAAAATTGATAAGGAAATAAGTTATGAAGAACGCTGCCGCTTGCTAGAGCAACAGGGCTTTGAACGTAGGAAGTGAGGGAGTTTGACATATGCTCTTACCCCATTTTGGAAACACGAAAAAAAATATGAAAGTCCGCTCACATAATCTGTTTAATACGGCTATAAAGCATCGTGGATTTGCTGCGCTGTGCGCGGTTGAGTTGTTTGTAATCGTTATTTTAGGTATGATGTTGTTTGGATATGTATTTTCATCGCCATCGAACGGTATGATACATGCCAAAGCCCTTGATGGTACATGGGATGTTGCTTCCGATATAGTTGGAAAAACAAGGCAGCAGCAGATTGATGCTGAAATTCAATGGTTGGATGATACCTATGCGGAGCATAAAAATGGCTTTATAATCACTGAAACCTTGCCCAAGTCTGAAATGAATGATGTATCCAGAATCCGCTATTTATATGATAATTCAGAAGTGTTTCGCAAGATGAGCCAAATGAATGGCAAAATCTTCCGGATGGAAAACGGACAGTCTTTAACCCAGTTTGGCTCTGCCCATAATTCGGACATGATGCAGCGAACTGCAATAATGGTGGATAGTGAAGACGATTTGTCATTAGACATCAATTATTCGCTGACACAGGGAAAGCTTGCAATCCAACTCCTTGATCCTTCCGGTAAAGCAGTCTATACAAGCGATTTTGCCCAATCTGATAAAAAAACCGTCACAGTAATGGGGGCAAAAGGTCTTTGGAGCCTTATTTCAATTAATGACGGCTTGGAAAACAACGGTTATATGCAAGGAACCATTTCAATTGTATTGCGCCAGCCTGATTATTTGCAAAGTACTGATTTTCCTAACGTGGATAATGAGCAGAATACCATTCCAAGTGAACGCAATCCTTTTTTTCAGGTTATTAGTAAAAACGGGAAAAGCGTCAACCATTCCGGCAGCTTTAAAGCCAAGGCAGGCCAGGTTCTGATCATTACTGCCACTTCCAGTATTAAAGGCGGCACCGTAGACTTATTTCTGTTCTCTCCTTCGTATCAGGAGGAGCGCATAACCTTCGGTGACGAAAATGAAACAAGAACCATTGCGCTAATGGAAGGCGAATGGGGATATACATGCACTGGTTTTTTCGAAAGTGGCAGTATCTTGATTAACGGCACAATCCAAAATTCAGATACGCCTTTTACGATATCATTACCTGAAGACAAACTAGATACCGATTCATATGACCAAGAATGTATCGGTATTATGGACAGCAGTGGCACTTGGGGGGATTCTATCAACGCATTGCTACCTTATATGTCACATACTGCCGTGGAAAAGGTCGTTAATATCTATTTAGATAGACACCTATTTCCGAACATCACTACTTCTCAGGGCGCCATGCAAGTTGCCGATACCATTGAACAGGCACTAAAATATATGACAGAAGAGGCTCAGGAATTAGCTCTCGGCAGAATTGCTGATTATTATTAAGAATATATCATTTATTCCATGCGCATTGCCCGCACAGCATTAAGCAGAGCCAACAGCGCTACGCCTACATCTGCAAAGATGGCAAACCAGATGGATGTAATACCTAGGAAAGCGAGCGCCATAACTGCAAGTTTGATGCCAAGCGCGAAAACAATATTTTGGATGACGATGGTGCGTGTTTTTCGGGATATTTTAACTGCTGTGGCGATTTTTCCAATATCATCATTCATAATGACTACATCAGCGGCTTCAATCGCAGCATCTGACCCGATACCGCCCATGGCAATCCCAATGTCTGCACGGGTTAGCACGGGAGCATCGTTAATACCGTCACCAACAAAAGCGATATTGCCGTTTTTGCCTGCCAGTAGTTTTTCAAACTCAGATACTTTATCCTGTGGCAGAAGTCCAGCACGATAATCGTCAAGAGAAAGCGATTCTGATACTTCTTTTGCAATATCTTGGCTATCGCCGGTCAACATAACAAGCTGTTTTACGCCGGATTGCCGAATGGCTGCAATAGCATTGGATGTGCTTTCTTTCACTTCATCAGAGATGAGAATATACCCGATATACTGTCCGTCCTTTGCCACAAACACGGTGGTCTTAGCAAAGGCGGGCAGGTTTTTTATGCCAATTTGCTCCATAAGACGGGCATTACCGGCGTGGATTATGCTGCTTTTTGTCTTTGCCATAATTCCATATCCTGCTTGCTCTATGATTTCAGCATTAGTGTCGGTAGGCTTGCCGTATGCCGCAAGAATGGATTTTGCAATAGGGTGGGTGGAGTGTGCTTCGGCTATGGCAGCAAGGGAAA
>CAYVCG010000003.1:0-2622 GCA_964449985.1 uncultured Defluviitaleaceae bacterium | reverse complement strand
ATGGATTTTGCAATAGGGTGGGTGGAGTGTGCTTCGGCTATGGCAGCAAGGGAAAGCAGTTCCTCCGCAGTAACACCTTCTACCGGCTTAATTTCTGTCACATTGAATACACCTTTTGTCAATGTGCCGGTCTTATCAAAGACAACAGTTTCCAGCTTGTTTAGCGCTTCGAGGAAATTTCCTCCCTTAACCAAAATACCATTTTTAGCAGCACCACCGATTCCGCCGAAAAAGCTAATAGGAATAGAGATTACCAAAGCGCAGGGGCAGGAGATAATAAGGAAAGATAGTGCTTTATACAGCCATTCGGAAAATGCGCCAAAGCCGAATAACGGCGGCAAAACGGCAACAGCCAACGCCGTAAACACAACGGCTGGGGTATAGTAGCGTGCAAACTTCGTGATAAATTTTTCACTTTCGGCTTTCTTGCTGCTTGCGTTCTGAACAAGATCCAGTATTTTGGCAACGGTGGATTCGCCGTATGGTTTTGTCACCTTGACTTCTAGAAGGCCACTTTTATTAATTGTGCCGGAAAGAACCTCATTGCCCGAAATTGCCTCACGCGGTACAGATTCGCCGGTGAGCGCCATAGTATCTATAAAGGATTCACCCGATAGAACAACGCCGTCCAGCGGGATTTTTTCACCGGGGCGTACAACAATTATATCGTCTACACCAACCTGTTCCGGCGATAGGGAAACAATGCCACTCTCTGTTTTTAAGTTGGCAGAATCAGGGCGAATGTCCATTAGATTTGTTATATTCTTGCGCGAACGGGCAACCGCCATGCCTTGCAAAAGCTCACCTGCTCCATAAAAAATCATAACTGCAACTGCTTCGGACATATCGCCAATAGCAAAAGCTCCGATGGAAGCGATAGACATTAAAAAGTTTTCATCAAACACCTTGCCATGGATGATGTTTTTGGCAGCTGCCAAAAGCACCTCTGCCCCGGATAGCAGATAGGCGGCAACATACAGGGGGATAGCGATGTATACAGGTATTTGAATAAATCCTGCTACAAGTATGATGATGAGCGCCACACTCAGCCGTATAATGAACGGAATAAAATTTTCTGTCTCGGTATGTACATGATCGTGACCACATCCGCAAGAGTCCTCTTGGTCATTATTATGTGTATTTTTTTGTGTTTTGATGAGGGTTCCTTTGTCTGATGTGCAGCAAGCTGCATTGTTTTCGTGATTGTAATGGTTATTCTTCATTGCAATGATCTCCTTTTATATGTTCCATACCGCTTTCAAGTAATTTTACAATGTGATTGTCATCTAGGCTATAAAACACATTCATGCCGTCTTTGCGTGCTTTTACAATTCGGCAATGTTTTAGCTCTTTTAGCTGATGACTGGTGGCAGACTGGCTAAGCTCAGCCGTTTCTGCAAGCTCACTGGCTACGCATTCTCCTTCGGAAAGACGAAGCAGGATTTTTAGGCGCGGTATGCTGCCGAACAGTTTATATATTTCCGACAGGCGTTCAAAATCGTTATTAGACATTTCATATTTTTTATTCATTAATCTCATCTCCATTTACTATTTGAACAACTACTCATATTGTATGCTAAAAATGTGTTTTTGTCAACAGGAAAAATAAGCCGCTAACTAAGTAGCGGCTCAAGTGGCTTTCCACTATGAAAAACTCTTAAACACATTTTTTGATAACAATGCGACTGCAATGGATATGAACGCGGCACTAAACACAATTATATGTGGTGTTGCCTTAAAAGCGTCAAACAAAAAACCATACATAGCCTGCCCAAGCGGCTGAGCACACATAGCAAGTGACATTACACAGGACAATACCTTTCCCGTAAGTTGCATTGGAGTTTCCCCTTGAATAAAGGTGAGCATCTGTACTGTTACCATTGTTGCAACACTCATCACTAAAAAACAGCTTATACTGATAACCAAATAGCTAATAAATGCTGGCAAACCTAGACGCAGGGTAATACCTATCGGTAAAAGCAATGCGGCAGTCATGAGCAATAACAAATACATCTTTTTGATGTTTAGCTTTTTTGCAAACACCCCAACCAATATGCCACCAAAAAGTCCTCCTGCTGCAATTGCGCCTTGTGAATAGCCATAAAGCTGATCTGGCATGCCAAGTGTTTGCGTGATAAGCACAGGCATAGATACAATAAGCATTGCGCTTAAAAACAGATTAAATGCGCAGATTATAGCAATGCTTTTTAGAATAACAGGTTTATCTCTACGCATAAACGAAAAGCTATCAGCAAAATCCTGCCGCACAATTTTGAGAATACCTTGTTTTTCCTGCATTTTTGTATGTGGAATGGCAATAAAGATTTCCATAACTGCAGAGAGAAAGAAACAAATACCACCAACCAGTATAATAGGATCAACCCCCCAAGCTACGAACAATATACCGCCCAAAATTGGTGCTATCAGGTTGGCGAGCGCGTTCACTTGATTGATAATGGCATTAGCAGGAAGTAGGTTTTCCTTGGAATGTAAAAGTGGCATACTTGCTTGAACTGTCGGCTGGTATACTCCTTGTATGCCGAAGAGCAGCATCAGGGTAACGATAAGCAAGGCAACCAAATCAACTTTACCAAGTAATAAAAAGAATATAGCCATTAAAAC
>CAYVCG010000002.1:34703-58729 GCA_964449985.1 uncultured Defluviitaleaceae bacterium | reverse complement strand
CCGTCATTTAGCAGAAGCTTATAAAGCGTAGGCTCTGCGCTAAACATCTGTTTCATAGTTAGAAATGAATCAAAATGTTTATTTTTTTGTATATTTTGATTTCTAACGGCTTTAATCATAATATTCTTCGGCGTATGCTCCATGTCTATAAACTCAATAACGTTGCATCTATAGCCGGCGGCTTCCAAAAGCTCTGCACGCAAAGCATCAGTCAATAACGCGGAGAAGCGTTCTTTTAAAATGCCGTGTTTTAAGAGCGGGTTCATGGCATCGTTTTTAATTTGAGCAAAAAGTTCGTGCTGACAGCATGGAACCGACAGAATAATCTTTGCACCCCATTTGACAGCTCCATACAGTGCATAATCGGTTGCTGTGTCGCAGGCATGGAGGGTTACAACCATATCTACATGATTTGAGTGGTGTTTATAATCTTTAATATCTGCTGAAATGAATTTTAGACGGTCAAAACCGAATATATTTGCAAGCCTTTGGCAGTTCGCGACGACATCCTGTTTAAGATCAAGTCCTGTTATAGATATATTCTTGCTTTTTATAACGTTTAAATAATAGTAAAGGGCAAACGTCAAATATGATTTTCCGCAACCGACGTCTATAATCTCGCCATTATCAGGAATAAATTCTGAAACGCTATCAACGATTTCTATAAATTTATTAAGCTGGCGAAATTTTTTTTGATATTTTGCGGTGACGCGCCCGCTGTTATCCATAACGCCAAGACTAATAAGCCAGGGGATCGGTGTGTTTTCTTTGAAGATATAATTTTTTTGTAAGTCATGGTATTCTGGAGATTGGGGCACTGTTTCATTATTCCCCGAACGTATTAGCTTGCAATTTTTTGTCTTATTCATAAGGATTTTTATATTTTCGCCGAAAAGAACTATATCCGTTTGCTTGTAACCTTTGTTTAAGCAATCTGAGATTTTTTCGAATGCATCATCTAAATTGTAAAAATTCTCGTGCTTTATCTTTGTTTCGTAATATAGCGAAAATTGATAAAAAAACATATTTCCGGCAGAGTTTTGTTTAGGTTCCGCGGTTATTTTAAAATATGGATTTTGCTGCTTATCCAAAGGAGAGCTGAATGTTATTTTTTTTAGTGGTTTATCGGTTAAGCATTGTTTTATTAATGATATGGCTTCGTTAGTATTCATTATAATTTTCCTTTTGTATGTATTTTATAAAACTTTGGGGAAACTTTTTTCAAGCTTCCCCAACTAAGAATTTTAATAGTCTTATTACACACTGCAAATCTCTTGCGTTATTCCGCCTTACTTCAAAATAATTTTTCCATCTTCCATATCTATATTTACTGTATCGCCGTTTTTATATTTGCCTTCCAAAATACTTTCCGCAAGCAAATCCTCTATTTTTGTACTAATAACACGGCGAAGAGGGCGAGCACCATAAAGCGGGTCGTAACCTTCCTTGGATATATATTCTAAAGCGGCATCGGAATAGTTTACAGTAATATTCATCGTTTGCAACACACGGTCTGCGGTTTCAGCAAGCATATGCTTTGCTATTTTGCCGATATGTTGTTTGTCCAATTGGTGGAAAACAATGATATCATCGATTCTGTTAATAAACTCTGGCTTAAACATACGCTTTACTTCATCCATAACGTTCTTTTTCATATCGTTATACGTCTTTTTCTCATCCTCTTCGGACATAAAGCCAAGACGCTTCGGTTCTATGATATTTCTTGCTCCGGCATTTGATGTCATGATGATAACGGTGTTTTTGAAGTCTACCTTTCTGCCCTGAGCATCAGTTATATGTCCGTCATCAAGAACCTGCAAAAGAATGTTGAATACGTCTGGATGGGCTTTTTCTATCTCGTCAAAGAGAAGAACGGAATAAGGTTTTCTCCTGATTTTTTCACTTAGCTGGCCACCCTCGTCATAACCGACATATCCCGGAGGAGAACCAATCATTTTAGAGACGCTGTGCTTCTCCATATATTCAGACATATCAACCCTTATTAAAGCATCTTCGTTTCCGAAAAGCACCTCTGCTAAAGCACGGCAAAGCTCTGTTTTACCAACACCTGTAGGGCCGAGGAACAGAAATGAGCCTGTAGGACGTTTTGGGTTTTTAAGCCCGACACGACCGCGGCGTATTGCTTTTGAGATCGAAGAAACGGCTTCATCTTGGCCGATTATCCTTTTGTGAAGTGTTTCTTCAAGGTTAATCAGGCGTTCACTTTCCTCTTGCTTTAATTTTTGGACAGGCACAGACGTCCAGCTGGAGACAATGTTTGCGATGTCCTCATCGTCAACAGTGTGATGAGTGGAGCTGTTTTTATCTTCCCATTTCTTTTTAATTTTTTCAAGCTTAGCAGTTAGCGTATCCTGTTGTGCTTTGATTTTACCTGCTTTTTCAAAGGCTTCTGTTTTTATTGCAGATTCCTTTTCTTTTTCTAGGGCAGACAATTTTTCTTCAAGGGTTTTTATCTCCGGCGGAGCTGTGTATGTTTTAAGCCGGACTTTTGAGGATGCTTCATCAATAAGGTCGATAGCTTTATCAGGCAAAAACCTGTCTGTTATATATCTTGCTGAGAGCCTTACTGCCGCTTTAATAGCATCATCGGTAATGGTCACGTTGTGGTGAGCTTCGTATTTATCACGAAGCCCCATAAGCATGGATACCGCTTCTTCCTCACTTGGCTCAGAAACCGTAACGGGCTGGAATCTTCTTTCAAGCGCCGCATCTTTTTCAATATCCTTTCTATATTCATTTAGAGTTGTCGCACCGATAAGCTGTATTTCGCCACGGGCTAGCGATGGTTTTAAGATGTTGGATGCGTCTATTGCGCCTTCTGCTCCTCCGGCTCCGATAATCGTATGAAGCTCGTCAAGGAAAAGAATAACGTTTCCGGCTGCTTTTACTTCATTAAGAACCTTTTTAATTCTTTCCTCAAACTCTCCGCGGTATTTGCTGCCGGCAACCATTGCTGATAAATCCAGCGAAACAATACGTTTGTTTTTAAGCGTTTCAGGGATATTGCCTTCAAATATTTTTTGGGCAAGCCCTTCCGCTATAGCCGTTTTACCAACACCGGGATCTCCCACCAAACAAGGATTGTTTTTTGTTCTTCTAGACAAAATTTGAATAACGCGTTCTATCTCGTTTTCTCTGCCGACGATTGGGTCAAACTTTTGCTCTTCTGCAAGCTTTGTAAAATCGCGGCTGTATTGATCCAGCGTAGGGGTTGTGGTGCGTTGGTTAAAGCCTTTATTTATGCCTTTTTTATTCAGCCCGGGGCTGCTTGGTTTCTCTCCTTCGCCGATAAGAGCCAATATTTCGTCATAGATTTTTTGTAGATTAGCTCCCATATCAACCATAAGGCGAACAGCTATAGAATCCTGCTCCTTTAAAAGCGCAATCAACAGATGCTCTGTTCCTATATAGCCAGAATTGAGCCGTCTTGCCTCGTCAAAGCTGTTTTCAAAAATGCGTTTTGTTCTTGGTGTGTATGCCTGAGGTTGGCTAGGGTTAAACATATCCTGCAAACTGCCGGACAATTCCATAACTTTTTGCTTAATAATGTTATAAGTTACCTTCTGGCTTTCCAAAGCCTTTGAAGCAACAGATTCACCCGCGCCTAAAAGACCTAAAAGCAAATGCTCTGTTCCGATATAACTATGACCCATTTCTATCGCTATTTTATGGGAAAGTTGAATTGCTTCCCTTGCTTTTTCCGTAAAGTTTCCTTTCATATGTATCCTCCTTTAACTGTTGGTTTCTTTTAAACATTGCTGTATATATTCAGCGCGCATAGTTTCCATTTCAATTTCGTTTAAATTTCTTCCGGCGCGCCTTTGTAAATTTCCGGGTTGGATATTCATCATAATATTATAAATTGTTTTTTTGGGGTGGGGAAGGTTCAAAATACCTTCATTAAACCCAAAACGAATATCAGAAAGCATAAGCATAGCTTCCTTTGTATCAATCTTCTTGCAGTATGACAAAACACCATAAGAGCGGTATATTTTGTTTTCCATGGATTTTGTTTTATCTGCAAGCAAGTTATTACGCAAAACCTTTTCCTGCTCTATAATTTGCGCTGTAAGATTTTTTAAAACAGCGATTATCTCTTCTTCCGATTTTCCTAGCGTTATCTGGTTGGAAATCTGATATATATTGCCGGAAGATTTACTACCTTCGCCGTATATGCCACGTATAGTCATACCGAATTTATTCACGGTTTGAATAACATTCATAAGTTGCCCCGTCATTTCCAGCGCAGGGATATGCAGCATAAATGATGAACGCATAGCCGTTCCTGTATTTGTGGGGCAGGCGGTTAGATAACCGAACACATCATCAAAAGCGTATTCGACAGACTCTTCTATAAGATTGTCTATGTTGTTGGCGAGATTAAAGGCATCGTCAATTTTATCCCCTGGCGTGATTGTTTGAAGCCGTATATGATCTTCTTCATTTATCATTATTCCAACAGAATGGTCGTTGTTTACTAACACGGCTTTTTCTTGTTTAGTATTTACAAACTCAGGGCTTATTATATGATTTTCCATTAATGAGTTTAGCTGAATTTGCGTTAGGGAGTTTATATCTATTTTTTCAAAGCTATCCGCTATGGAAACGGCGTCGTTTTTTATAGATGAAGTTACTTCATTTATAAGCATTTTTGCACGGTCGGCAGGAAGCCTTGATGGGAAATTATATTTTTTTAGATTTCTTGCAAACCGCACTCTGCTTGATATTATTGGCGAATCATCTGAAAAAGGCGATTCGTACCATTTTTGATTGTACATAGAACTGCCTCCTTTTTGTGTTTTCTGTCTAAGCATTGACATATTTTGGTTATATTACACGTCTTTATCATTATTATTTGCTTGAAGCTCTTTTATTCTATCACGGAGCCTTGCGGCCTCTTCATATTCCTCATCCGAAATTGCCTTATTTAATGCAGATTTAAGGGATTTTAGCTCTTTTTTATAAAGCAACACAGCGCCGGATTTGTTCGGTATTTTACCGTCATGAACATTGCTTACCTGAATGTTTTTCAAGACAACCTCCATCTGAGGGCGAAAAGCCTGATAACAGCCAGCACAACCCAAGCGACTCGTCTGCTTAAATTCTTCATACGTCATACCACACATGTTACATACTTCGGTATGCTTAGTTGTTGTGGATGATTCTGTATAAAAATTGGGTTTGTATGAAATCATTGTATCAAGAAAGCTTTTTAAAAAATTATCGAATGAGATATTTCCTTCTAGCGTATTAGCGCATTCCTGACATAAAAAATGCTCTGATTTTGCGCCGTTTATAACGCTCTCGACATATACAGTGGCGGTGTTTTTATGGCATTTATCGCATAGGTTCATGTCTATAACCTCCTTACAATTTTATGAAAATAATTTGCAAAATAATGTTGTTAGCCGTCAGGCTTAACGAGTGCTAACGAAAAAGAAAATATATATTGCCCTGAAAATAAGGCAACTTTTTAATATTATTATATAATTAATAACAGGCTTTGGTAACCACAAAAATACCTGTTAATATAATATAGCACACAATTCAGAAAAAAACTAGCTGTTTAATAAAATTAATTCAAAATAAAGAGAGGATAAAGCAAACGCCCATACATAAGTAAGTATGAACGTAAAAACATATTTATATAATTCTTTTTTATAAAAATCTACCGCAGGAAAGACAAAATTTGTCTTCTCTTGCATTCTCATAACCACAAATTGAGCATTTTTTTAAATCATTTTTAGATGGATAATTTGCTGTTAAATCAATTATTGGCTCATCGTTTAATTCGTTATTATGTGCGGTTGTATTTGTTATATCATTGATAGCTGGCTGGATATCTAAAAGGCTTTTGCCACATTTGGCGCAAAATTCCGACGATAGAGGGGCATTCTTGCCGCAATGGGGGCATGTTCGAGAGCCTTTTGCTTGATCTAATTGTTGTTTTAAGTCTTTTATTTTATCTTCTGATGCAAGGATTTCCTTATATTTTTCATCAAAAAACTCACCCATAGAGCCGCCGTAAGAATAAATCTCACATACCTTTTTGCCCATCTCTATATAGAGGTTTTTCAAAGTGGATTCTTCATTAGAAATTGCCATACTATATCTAGTTGTTTTAATTGCATCTCCGGATGCCTTTGCAATAGCTTTTGCTGCTTTTGTTATCGTATTCTTTATATCATCCATAATAATCACCGTTTTCTAAAAAAGACTTATACTAAAGCCTACGATATATTTTTAGCTATTGTCTGACGTTTTTAGCATGTTTCTTTCGTGTTCATCCTGCCTGTATTTTTCCATCATAACCTTAAATAGTTCTCCGTTTGAAGGCGGAGTGTATGTAATTGCGTTTGCACCGGCTTTTATAGTCTCGATTATGGATTCATCCGTGGGGCCGCCAGTCGCGATTATCGGCAAATTTGGAAATTCTTTTCGTATTTTACCCACAATAAGCGCTGTTTTAGCGCCGCCAGAAACGTTTAGAATATCTGCTCCAGCTTCAAGTTTTTCATTTATGTCAGTAAGCTCCGAAACAATCGTGAGTATAACCGGAATATCCACGGTTTTTTTAACATCGGAAATTGTTTGTAGTGGGGTAGGCGCGTTTAAAACAACGGCCAGTGCTCCCTGAAATTCAGCATGGAGGGCAACGTTAACAGATCGGAGTCCGTTTGTTGTTCCTCCGCCAACGCCGCATAAAACAGGAATATCGGCAACGCTCATGATGGCTTGCGTTATTGTGGGGTGGGGCGTGAACGGATAAACGGCTATTATTGCATTTGCGTTAGTATTTTTTATTATTGCTATATCTGTTGTAAACAACAGGGAATGAAATGTTTTGCCTGTAATTGTTATACCGGTTGCTTCTTTTCTTATTATGTCAGGCACTCTTACAATATGTTTTTTTAAAGCGGTAGTAATTTCAGGAGTTTTTGATTCAATTTTTATAACAGACATATCGATTTAACCTCCTTAGTACAGTCGATGGCAATAGTTAAAATTTCAATAAAAAACCTCTATTAACGTGAGACCCTTCGCGCTTAGGGTTTTGCCGGCTCTTGTTCTGTCACACGATTGAATTATTTGTGGAATGTCTTCGGGTTTTAATTTACCCAAGCCTACATAAACAAGTGTTCCGGCGATTATCCGAACCATGTTGTATAAAAAACCATTGCCTGTGATGTTTATGGTTATTATATCATCTTGTTTAAATAAATCAATAGAAAAGACTGTTCTTACAGTTGTTTTCGTGCTTCCTCCCGTTGCACAAAATGCTTTAAAATCATGCTCACCAATCATATGCAATGCGGCCGCGCGCATATCCGTCAAATTAAGAGGAAGGTAAATATGCTCGGAATACAACCTATGTATAGGGTCATGAAAATTACTGTTATAGATTTTATATTCATAAGTCTTTTTTACAGCCTTATTAATAGGATGGAAGGAATCATCAACAATTTGAGCGTTAACTATTCTAATGCTTTCCGGCAGAACGACATTAAGCGCATATGGTATCTTTTCCGGAGGGATGTTTATGTCGGCCTCAGTTAGAACAAACATGGCTCTTTGGCCCTTTGCATGAACGCCTGCATCTGTTCTGCTTGCACCATAGACGGCTACTTTGCGGTTATATACTTTTGAAAGGGCTGTTTCTATCGATTCCTGAATCGATAGCCCATTTTTTTGGCGCTGCCATCCACAATATTCGGTACCATCATATGCAACTGTCGTTAAAATATTCATGGATTTTCATCCCCATATAATGTTTATAAGAATAATACAGCCAATAAATATTATTACGCAAAGTATTGAAAACTTGTCTGCTTTTTTTAGCTGCATCTGTTTCATTTTGGTGCGGTTGATATCGCCGCGGTAGCATCTTGCCTCCATAGCTGTGGCCAGTTCATCAGCACGTCTGAATGCGGAAATAAATAACGGAACAAGCAACGGAACAAGGCTTTTTGCTTTCTTTAACAAACCTCCGGTATCAAAATCGGCTCCTCTTGCTGTTTGCGCCTTAATGATTTTATCCATTTCTTCCAAAAGAGTCGGTATAAATCTTAAAGCAATAGTCATCATCATAGCGATTTCGTGGGAAGGGACTCCGATTTTTTTAAGCGGACGCATATAAAACTCAATAGCGTCAGTTAATTCAATACTGGATGTTGTAAGCGTCATTATTGAAGAACCGACAATAAGAAGCGTAAGCCTAACACACATTTTTATTGCCCCGAAAACACCCTCCAGCGTGACGTTAGCTCCAAATATATTAAACAAAACGGTTTTGCCTGGAGTAAACAGTATATTTATAGCGGCTGTAAAGATAATAATAATCAAAATGCTTCTTAATCCCCTAAACATATATTTAGGAGGAACCTTTGATATATAAATAGCTGCGGCAATGCAGGAGATAACAAAAAAATAACCAACAAAACCGTTAAGCATAAACAGCATAGTAATAAAAACAATCGTCGCCAGAAGCTTGACACGAGGATCAAGCCTGTGTATAAACGAATCCACAGGATAATATTGTCCTATTGTTATATTTTTAAACACATTTAAAACTCCCAGTACACACTTATATTATAGTAACTGCTGATTAATGATAGGCTATGTTTATTCAGCTGTCACTGATTGATAGCCTTTAAAATAGCTTCAGCAGCTTTATCCACCGTATATATTCCGCTATCCAGGTTATACCCACGTTTATTAAGCTCTCTTATAACATAGCTTATTTGCGGCGCTGCAAGACCGATTTTCTCCAGTTCATCACATCTTGAAAAAATATCTGCACATGAGCCTTGCATAGCTATTTTCCCTCCGCTCATAACAATAATAGTATCAGCGTATGCGGATATATCCTCCATGCTATGAGAAACAAGAATAACGGTTATATTTAGCTCTTCGTGCATTTGTTTTATACTGCCCAGTATATCGTCTCGCCCCTTTGGATCAAGCCCTGCTGTTGGCTCGTCCAATATAAGGATTTTAGGCTTCATAGCCAAAACTCCTGCTATGGCAACTCTTCGTTTTTGCCCGCCGGATAGCTCAAAGGGTGATTTTTCAAATTGATCTTCCGGTATACCGACTATCTTCAGGCTTTCCCTAACCCGCTCATCTATTTCATCTTGACTAAGGCCTATGTTTTGCGGACCGAAAGCCACATCCTTATACACTGTCATTTCGAAAAGCTGGTGCTCCGGATATTGGAAAACAAGCCCGACCTTTTGCCTAATGCTTTTAAGCTTTGATTTATCAGCATTAATGTCTTCGCCGTCAATTAAAATCGTTCCGGAAGTCGGCTTTATAAGGGCGTTTAGGTGCTGGATAAACGTTGATTTTCCTGAACCTGTATGCCCGATCAAGCCAACGAATGAGCCATCATTAATAGTGAGGGTTATATTATCCAAAGCTTTTTTTTCGAAGGCTGTTTCGGGACTGTATATATATGTTAAGTTGTTTATTTGTATTGGCATATTGCATCAACCATTTCAGATATATTTAAAATTCCATCAGGAAGGCTTATGCCTGCCTTTTTTAAAAGATGGGAACACTCTGTCACCTGGGGGACATCCAGCCCTAAGCGTTTCATTTCGTCAACCTTGCTGAAAATATCCTTAGGTGTTGAATCCATAACGATATGACCGTGATCCATAACGACAACACGGTCTGCCAAAACCGCCTCTTCCATATAGTGTGTTATTAAAATAATAGTTATACCTTCTTCACGGTTTAGTTGCATAACGGATTCCATAACCTCTCTGCGGCCAGAGGGATCGAGCATCGCCGTTGGTTCGTCAAGAATAATGCAGTCTGGCTTCATGGCCAGAACCCCTGCTATTGCTATTCTCTGTTTTTGACCCCCGGATAAAAAATGCGGTGATTGTAGAGCATAATCACTCATACCAACTGTATCAAGGGCAGAATCTACCCGCTTTCGTATTTCTTTGGGGGGGATACCTAGGTTTTCCGGCCCAAACGCCACATCTTCCTCAATGATTGAGGCGATTATTTGGTTATCAGGATTTTGAAAAACCATACCTGCGGTTTGCCGAATATTCCAAAGGTTTTCTTCATCTTTTGAGTCCATACCTTTTATTAGAATAGTTCCTTCGGTTGGCGACAAAAGAGCGTTCATATGCTTTGCGAGGGTAGATTTTCCAGAACCGTTATGGCCAAGGATAGCAACAAAATCTCCCTTGGCTATCTTTATATCAACATTTTCTATAGCAACAAAGCCTTCGTCATAAGTATTATTAATATCCTCATAGCTTATGGGTTGGGGCAAGTATTTAAAAAAAAGCTTGTTGGCCCATATCATAGGAGAATTATTATTGTTCAAAATGCCGCACCCCAGTTTCTAGTTTAAGAATAAATAGCTTGTTTAAAGCAGAGTTTAATAATAGGATATTTATGATAACACAAAAGAAATTTTATGTCGAGTAGTTTATTCACTGTATTAGTACAATTATACTTGTTAAAGTTATTTATTTATATTATTATGATATAATTGCAAGAATTTATTTGGAGGAGGTATATATGTGTCGGTTATTTTCTATTCTGTTTGTGCTGTCGCTCTTGTGATTTCTTTTTTTAAGAGCAAAGAAAAGACATTTTTAGCGCTTAAAAAGGCATGGCGGTCATTTGAAAATGTTTTGCCCCAGGTTTTGTCTATTCTTTTAATAATCGGCATTACATTGGCTATATTAACGCCGGAACAGATTTCATACTTTTTGGGATCAGGATCAGGCTGGTATGGCGTGCTTTTGGCCGCATTAATTGGCTCGGTAACGCTTGTGCCTGTATTTATTGCATTTCCTCTTGCGGGGGCATTGTTGCAGCATGGCGCGGGATATATGCAGTTGGCCGCTTTTGTTTCAACGCTTATGATGGTTGGTATCATTACATTTCCTGTGGAAATTAAATATTTTGGATTAAAAGCAACTGTTTTGCGTAATGCGTTTGGGCTTATATTTTCTTTAATAGTTGCTGCGGTTATGGGGGCGGTATTTTGAAAAAGGATACGGCTATAAAATTGGTTTTAAGATATAAAATGTTTATTATTATGCTGTTTATAAGCATTGGGCTGTTAATGATAAACAGGGAGATAGGAACAAGGTCATACGAGATTACTTTAGATAACCTTCTTAATATGCTTTCGATTTTTCCTCCTGTTTTCATATTAATAGGTCTTATGGATGTCTGGATAAAAAGAGAGACTCTGATAAAATATATGGGAGAAGGTTCAGGCGTTATTGGGGTTTTAATAGCGTTTTTTATTGGGTCAGTTTCGGCGGGCCCCCTATATGTTGCTTTTCCTGTTGCGGGGATACTAATGAAGAAGGGCAGCAAATTTTCAAATGTATTGATATTTATAGGCGCATGGTCCACAACCAAGGTTCATCTTATATTGTTTGAGGCATCGGCTTTAGGGCTGAAATTTGCGCTCATTCGGTTGGCTCTTGATCTTGTTGGCATAGCCGTTATAGCTGTGGCAACGGAAAAGCTTATTTCGGATGATGAAAAAGATAGGATTTATAAGATGGCCGAATCAGTAAACGATTAAAAACCCCCGTGTAGTATCATGGGGGTTTTTAGCTTATCCGGCATATACTGAAGCTTTATTCTTTGATTTTTTTGCTTGATAAAGCGCTAAGTCTGCTTGTTCCATAACATCAGATATTGAGTAGCCAAGGCTGCTTCTGTATTCAGCTATACCAATACTTACGGTTACGGAAATATTGTCGTCTGTTTGAGAATTTTGAATTATGCTTGAGGCGACTGAATCACATATACGCTCTGCAAGGGTATAAGCGGTTTTAGCTCTTATATCAAAAAGAACGGCAACAAATTCATCCCCTCCAAAGCGCCCGACACAATCGGTTTCTCGCATAACGCTGCGAATGGTTTGAGCTGTTTGGTATAGCGCCATATCTCCAAATAAATGGCCATATTTGTCATTTATCTGTTTAAAATCATCAACGTCAATAATAAAAATAGTAAGGCTTTTATTCTTTTTATTTGCAACACGAACATATTTTTTAAGCATATGCTCGAAATATAGTTTGCTTGATAGTTTTGTCAGATGATCGCTCGTTAGTGGGTTTGCAATTAATGAAGCTACAATCATAAGTATAAAAAATATCACAGAAATTATAATCAGGTTACCTATGATGATAAAAAATATTATTCCGTTTATTCTTTCGCTAAAATATTCATATGAATAATCAACACCAACCAAGCCGTGATATTCTCCTGTCTCACGGTTCATTATCGGGGCATAACTTGTTATTGATTTTCCCCATAAGGGATAATCTGTTATTTTTGATTTATAGACCTCTTTCAAAGAGTGTGCATTTTTGCTATGCTCATTCATTATGTCAATGTATCCTGGTGGTGTGTGAAACTCTGTTTGCGGTATTTCAGCATCAAGAACATAAAGAATATGCTCGCTGTCAAGCTGATATTCTGTATAGATGTATTTTGCTTGGGATTGTTGTTTAATAGAGTTTAATAGCCCGTTCATTTTTAAATAGTAAGGGTCTTCTGCATCGAGTGCGTTTGTAAATTTTGCATATTCTTCAATATCCCTTTCAATTAAAAGCGCTACACTAAAGGCAAGCTTTGCTCCGTCTTCTGCTATGGCGTCTTGCATTATTTCGGAAGTGTTCACAATAATAAATATAGAGGATAATGTCATAAGTAGTGATAAGAAAAGCGTTGCGTATAAAACCATTTTAAATTTAGCCCTTCCTAGAGTGTTCATCTGGTTTAGTGCCTCCTTATTATTGTCGTTTGAAAATCATATGTATGCTTTTTTATTTAAAAATGCGTAACGCCATTATAAATTAAACCTGTTTAATTGTATATACATGAATTTAACAATTTATTAGCTAAAAATTTAGAAAATAGGTAAAATTTCGACATTTAACATTATAAATAAGATAATTTATAAAGAGGATAACGAATTAATTATCATACTGTACTTTATTAAATCTTTTGTTTTGACATAACCTCCTCAATAGCATTTGTCGGGCATTTACTTAAACATGCGCCGCAAAGTGTGCATTTTTCATAATCAATATTCGCAAGAAAATTATTGACTGTAATAGCGTCATATTCACAGGACTTTTGACAAATTTTGCAACCTATGCATCCGACTTGACATTTGGTTTTTGTTATTTTACCATTGTCGTGAGAATTACATGCAACGCGCACACTTTTCTCAACAGGAATGAGCTCAATAAGCTCTCTCGGGCAAGCGGTAATACACTTTCCGCAGGCTGTACATTTGTCGATATCTATTTTTGCGATACCATCAACAATTTCGACTGCTCCAAATTCACAAGCTCGGAAGCAGTTTCCGTTCCCAAGGCATCCAAACATACAAGCTTTATGCCCGTTTGCTGCAAGTTGATTCACAGCTTTGCAGTCTTGTATACCGACATAATCATATAGAGAAGCGGATTGTTCGCATGAACCGGCGCATTTTATATATGCTGCCCTCTTAATAACAACCTCATGGGAAACGCCCATAATATCAGCAATTTTATCCGCACATACAGAGCCGCCTACAGGGCATGCATTTACTGGTGCATCTCCTCGGACAACGGCTATAGCAAAGGCGTCACAGCCGCTATAACCACATCCGGCACAGTTTGCACCGGGAAGAGCCTCTCGAATTTCTATTATTTTAGGGTCTTCTTTTACATAAAAAATCCTTCCCGCAAAGCCAAGAACGGCGCCAAAGAACAGGCCTAAACCGCCTATGACTAAAACGGGATAGAGCACACTTGCAAAAATCTCCATATATCTATCTATCTCCTTTTACACTATATAAGCAGTTTATTGTATTAAGCCCTGAAAGCCTAAAAAAGCTATGGACATAAGGCCTGCCGTAACAAGCGCGATGGGAAAACCGCGGAAACAAGCGGGTATGTTATTGCGTTCGAGCCGTTCTCTTATACCGGCAAATAGGACGATAACGATAGTAAACCCAATCGCTGCGCCGACACCATTTATAACAGCAAATATAAAATCGGCATTTGGCGTATTTTTGTTTATAACAGTAACGCCAAGAACAGCACAATTTGTTGTTATTAGCGGGAGATAAACTCCGAGAGCACTGTATAAAGACGGGCTTGATTTTTTTATAAACATCTCAACAAACTGCACCAGGGCTGCAATAATAAGAATAAAAGCTATGTTATATAAATATTCAATGTTTAAAGAAAGTTTCACACCGTTTACATTTAAGTAAGCGTTTACGGATGGCAGCAATATGCCTTTGTAAACAATATAGGTTACAGCTGAGGCAAGCGTCATAACAAATATTACTGCAATGCCCATGCCAAGAGCTGTTTCAGTTTTTCTAGAAACACCAAGAAACGGGCAAATGCCTAAAAATCTTGACATGACAAAATTATTGACCAGTGCTGCGCCTAAAAATACTAAAAACAATTCCATATCGCCTATACCCTCCCAACCGTTTTTTTACGGGCTTTGAAGTAGTTTAGCAGCGCCATAATAAGCCCAAGGGTGATAAAAGCTCCCGGAGGTAAGATCATAAGAACTGTTCTTGGAAAGTCATCCGGAAGAATAGTGCAACCAAAGATTGCTCCGGAGCCAAGTATTTCTCTTATGCTGCCCATTATGAACAAAGCTAACGTAAACCCGATACCCATTCCGATTCCATCAAATAAGGAACTTAATGGGTTGTTTTTTGATGCATATGACTCTGCCCTTGCAAGAATCATACAATTTACAACGATGAGCGGTATAAAAATACCAAGCGATTTGTTTAAATCAGGCCAATATGCTTTTAATAAGAATTCAACAATAGTGACAAAGCTGGCAATAACAACGATAAAACACGGGATACGCACTTTATTTGGAATAACCTTGCGTATTAGGGATATAACAACGTTGGAACATGCCAAAACAAAGGTACTGGCCATACCCATGCCGATTCCGTCCGTTGCAGTTGTTGTCACAGCTAAAAGCGGACACATGCCTATAACCTGAACAAAAGCAGGATTTTCATCAACAATGCCGTTCTTTATTATTCTAAAAAACGCATTCATTATTGATCACCGCCTTTTTTTAGGTTTTTGTCATAAAACTCTAACGCTGTATTTACTCCATTGGCTACTGCTCTTGATGTTATTGTTGCGGCGGTTATAGCCACTATTTCATTATCGGCCGGATTTTGGTTTTTTGTTACTGATATTTCTCCTGATTTTCCAATAAATTGAGAACGGAATTTTGATGATGTGGCATTCGCGCCAAGCCCGGGTGTTTCTCCATGCTCAATAAGCTTTATTCCCGTTACGGTTCCGTTTGTATCCATGCCTACGAGAAGCTGCATTATTCCGCTATATCCCGGCTGTTTAACAGTCATAACATATCCCACTATGTCATTGCCACTAAATCCTGTATTGTAGCTAATAACGCCAGTATCTGGTTTTGGCTCGACCAAGATATCATCGCTAAAATTATTGTCAATAACATTTGGCAAAACTTCAGACATAGCTATATTCTTTTCTTTTATATTGTTTTCGCTTATTATATCCTTGGTTATAAAGTTTACTGCGCCCAGAAGACCGGCTGCTATAACTGATATAAAAAACAACGCTATAGCTGGTTTTATAATATCCTTCATACTTTAACGCCTCCTCCGAAAACCCTTGGCTGTGTAAATCTATCAATAAGCGGAACGGCAAGATTCATAAGCAATATAGAATAGGACACGCCTTCGGGATAGCTTCTGCTGAAAGCCCGGATTATCATTGTTATTACACCGCATCCTATGGCAAATATAATTTTTCCGTTGGGTGTTATTGGAGACGAGCTATAGTCCGTCGCCATGAAAAAGGCTCCAAGGATAAGCCCACCTGTTAATATTTCGTATAGTGGAGCGCCTTGTCTTTCAAATATAAATGATAAAACAGCGACCGTTGTTATGTAAAAGAATGGTATTTTCCAAGATATAACCTTTCTTGCTATAAGATAAATGCCACCTAGAATTAGAGCAGCAGCACATGTCTCACCGATACAGCCACCTATGTTTCCTATAAACGCGTTTATAAAATCGGAAGTTTTTGGAGAAAATCCTCCAGTTTTTAATAAAGCAAGCGGTGTTGCAGATGTTACAGCGTCAACTGCTGTTTTTGGGAATATACTCCAGTTAGTCATTTGGACAGGGTATGAAGCCATAAGAAAGGCTCTTGCGGCCAAGGCTGGGTTCATAAAGTTCTGCCCCAAACCACCGAATAGTTGCTTAACAAGTACAATCGCAAAAAAGCTTCCGACAATTGGCATCCAAAACGGAGCAGAGGCGGGGAGGTTATACGCCAGCAAAAGCCCTGTGACAACAGCGCTTAAATCTGATATTGTCACGGGCTTTTTGAATAATTTTTGATACAGAAATTCAAAAAGCACCGCCGAACATACAGAAATCAGTATAATGTATATAGCTTGCAATCCAAAATAGAAGCTAGCCATAACACCCGCCGGCAAAAGAGCTATAATAACGTCAAGCATTATTTCCGAAACGCTGTTGGAAGAAAGTATGTGCGGAGTACCTGACACTACAAGTCTTTGTTTATTCATGTGTTTATTCTCCTTATCAAAGTAATTGCTTAATAATGCATATGAAAAAGCGGTTATCAAACATTAATAATTTCTCTTTCTTGCAAGCAATACGCGCCTTGCATAGCGCAGAGATTGACCAAGGTATCTTTTTGAAGGGCAAATAAAAGAGCATGAGCCGCATTCTATACAGCTTAAACCGTTATATTTTTCAAAAAGATCAATTTGATCCCTTAATACATATTGGTTTAAATCGGAGGGCACTAACCCCATAGGGCAATGCTCCACGCATTTTCCGCATCTAATACAGTTTTTTTCTTGAGGAATTTCCGCTTCTTCTTTTGTAAAACAAAGCACTGCGGAGGATGTTTTAATAATAGGAACATCCAAATCATACAGGCAGACGCCCATCATCGGGCCTCCGCATACAACCTTATATGGATATTCCTTAAAGCCGCCAGTCATATCTATAAGCTCTCTGAAGGACATACCCAAGCGCACTTTATAATTGCCTGTGTTGTTGACCGCTCCGCCTGCAACCGTTACTATTTTACGCATTAACGGTCTTCCACGAACGACAGCCCTATGGACTGCTATAACTGTATCAACGTTGTTTACAATAACGCCAACATCCATCGGAAGGCTTTTTACCCCTGAGGGCACGACGCGTTTTGTACAGGCATATATAAGCTGCTTTTCAGCACCTTGTGGGTATTTTGTTTTCAAGCCCATAACCTTTATACGGCTTTCATTTCTGCATAATATTTTCATGCGTTTTATAGCATCTGGTTTATTAACCTCTGTGGCTATAATACCTGTTGCTTCTGGATATAACCGCAAAATAATTCTTAAACCGTTTATGATCCTTACAGATTCTTCAAGCAAAACACGGTAGTCCGTTGTCAAATAAGGTTCGCATTCTGATGCGTTTACTATAACATAATCTATCTTTTTTTCTGGGGGAGGATTAAGCTTTATATGCGTTGGAAATCCCGCGCCACCAAGACCAACAATACCTGCATCTTTAATAATCTCCAGCAATTTTTCTCTGGAAAATGACATATAAGTATCCTTATTTGATGCTAGGGTGGGAAGGTGTTCAAAAATGCCATCGTTTTCTATTGTTATACAATTTACTTTTATACCAAGCGGAGAAAAGCCAGGCCCGATTTCTTTAATGATGCCCGAAACACTTGCATGAACAGGGGAGCTTAGATTTGCTGTTGCCTCCCCGATTTTTTGGCCCAAGTAAACGCGCTCACCCACAGAAACAATGGGTTCGCACGGGGCGCCTATATGCTGAAGCATGGGATATTTCATTAAAGAGCCTTTTGGGGGAAGGATAGTCAACGTTTGTTTATTTTTAGTGGACTCCTTTTTATCACCTGGATGAATACCACCTTTAAAGGTTCTAATTAACATCTAAAAACCTCCATAATGATTTTAGTGAAACAACACAAACACTATTGTAATATAAAATAGAAAAAATATCAATATTGTATAATTTTTAACATAAAACCATGTGATAATATAAGGTTACTTTAAAAAAGACATAAAAAACCGCCGAAAATATTGTTATTTTTTTAACTTTATCGGCGGTTTTTTATTTATATTTTTAATCAGCAGGCTGTTTTAATGATTCAATGCCTTCTTCGATAAAAGATTTTAGCCATTCTCCGATTTCTGGATCATTTAACGGCATAGGATCTATAATCTCTTTTATTTCTTTCGTGTCTAAAATAAATTCGTTTTCATTAAATCTATGAATATATAAAAAATCGGTCTCCGGATGCATAATCAATAGGAGATAGAGAGAGTTTATTATATCGCCCATCGGGGGGCGGTCTATATTATTATATTCCATATGGGCTTTAAGCACAGTTCCTTTGCCTGGTGTGCTCTCCAAATAAAGCCCGCCATTACATTGTATGCATGTTTGCTCCAACATAGGTATGCCAAGTCCGACTTTTCTTGTGGTTCTGGATGTTGTGAACGGATCGCGGACTTTTTCAAGCATATCCAAACTCATTCCACAGCCGTTATCCTCCACGTAAAGGGAAAAGATATTTTCCGTTTCGCTTTCAATAATCTCGACTTTTATATCGCGGGCTTCCGCTTTAACACTGTTTTCAATTATATCCATTATGTGCATTGATATTTCTTTCATCATATTGCTTATGCAACTCCTTACAAATAAAGTAAAAGCTCTGCATTCTATTTTAAACAAAATGCAAAGCTTTATCAATAACAAAATTATAAAAATTGTCTTATTCGGCCTTTATTGCTGTAAGGGCGGAAAGCCTCATAGCGCGTCTTGCGGGGAAATATCCCGCTAAAAGACCGATAGTTGCTGAGAAAACTAAAGCTGAAAGAGATAGCCATAAAGGAATATATGAAATCGTGGTTGGTTCGCCTGTTGGGTTATATGTCATCGCGCTTAGGAATGGAATTCCGACATTGTTTAAGATAAACGAGGCGAGATAACTTAGCCCCATGCCTATCGTTCCGCCGATAACGCCTATAAGAGCCGCCTCTAAAAGGAACAGCTTCCTTATGTCTTTTATTGCAGCTCCAATAACCTTCATAATACCTATTTCCCTTGTTCGTTCATACATAGACATTACCATTGTGTTTGCAATACCTATAGCTGCTACGAACAATGAAACACCACCAATCGCAGCCAGAAGGGTTTGGAGCGATTCAGACATCTTTTTCATTTCATTTATCCATGACAATGGGTTGTAATAATTTGTAAAGCCCATTTTTTCTAGCTCTTCCATGACGTTTTCAACATCATTTATTTCGTTGCATTTTATATAACCCTGCTCATAACCGTATGTTTTTTGACTATTGCCTCTGTTTCCATAAGCAATTTTTTCGTATTTTTGTTGATCCTTGGTAATCTTAATTAGCTTTTCTATATCAATAAAGCAATACTCCGATGTTTCCCATTTTGTTTCATTCTTCTCAAGAATGCCGACGCCTTTAAAAGTATAAACATCAGGTTTTTTCCCATTGGGATATTGGACGTCTTTGTTACCGTATTCCCAGAAGTATGAACCGGTTATTTTGTCATTAATAACGTCAATCTTTGGTGGATCTCTTTCCACTTCCCCTTCCATCGTCATCCCTGGGCCAAACATAACCATACGGCCATAACCTTTGCCCCCCTGACTAGCTTGTTGACGCTTTCTTTCAATTTCGCTCATAAAACTGTATGGAGGGTTGACTCCGAACACAATCTCATAATCCTTGCTGTCACTGCTTAGAAAGCCGCCTTGGGATGTGGTATATCCTAGAGCCTCCATTGCTTCCGGTCTTATACCCATAACCTGAACGTTTGCTGAGTATCTTCCGCTTAGGAGCTTTAAATTGCCGTATGCAACAGGAGAAACGACTTTAACGCCCTTTAAGTCCGCTATCTTTTTTATAGCTGCATCATCAAACGCAGGCGCTCCGTTATTGCCCCAATAGCCTTCCCAGTTATATAGTTGGATAATAGTAAGATCGCCCATGTTTTCCATTTGCTTGTCAAAATTCATATTAACGCCAACGCCAAGGGACACCATAAGAACGATGGCAACGACGCCTATTATAACACCAAGAATAGTTAAAAATGTGCGGAGCTTGCGTTTGAAAAGGTTTCTAAAGGACATGCCCAAGATATCAAAGCTGCGCATCTAAATCAAGCTCCTTTTTCTTTTTTATACGTATAAAAATAATTATACCGACTACAGCTCCGACAAGCACAACCCCGCCAATAGTAAACCAAATCCAGTTTGTTGTTACGAATCCAAGAATACCTTGGTCTTGTTCTATAGGCATTCCGTCTGGCCCCATCATGCCATCAGGGCCAAATTTTCCTTCTTCCATACCCATATCCATGCCCATATCCATACCCGGCATGACATCCATTTCAAATTCTTTAACGATTTCAAAATGTTCTCCGACATCGTCGTCGTAAGATACAATTACCTTCAAGGTTTGCATACCCGGCATAGTAGGTGTATAGTTTGCATAATACGTATCATAACTTCCTGATGCGAAGTTACCAAAAATATATTCGGAACCCATAGTGTCAAAACCTTCGCCGCTTAGCTTAACTTTTAAGTTGTTAAGATTAACCTTACCGGCATTTTGGACAGTAAACTCCAAATACAACTGTTCGCCTTGCATTGCACTTGGAGGTATAACTATATCACCTACCTCGAATTTGGCAATTTGCTTAACGTTTACGCCAACCTCGGATTGGGATTTTATTTGATTGCCGTCTATATCTTCATATTCAAAATCTATAACAAGTATATAGTTCATGGCAGCAGCATCAGGAACTGTATACAGCCTAATATATTGCTGTGATTCGCCTTTTGGATTAATACTGTCAATATAAAATGTATTGCTGGAATTAACCGGAGTGAAAACATTTGCGGTTTTGTTTCCTTCGGCATTAACAGGAACTGTTAGCAAAGCCTTAATATTTTCTACGGATTTGATTCTGTGTGTATTTTGGAAAGTCATATACAAATCAAATTCCTGACCGGCTTGAACTATAATGGGCTCTACTTTGTAATCGCTTACTATTATCTTTGGGATACTCTTGTTTTTATCGTCTTTGTTTTCTTCCTCTTCTTTCTTTCTTGCTTCCTCATCTGCTTTGGAATTAACAATATTTACGCCTACATATTGCGCAAAGGTGTCTTTAATTTTGACGCCTGTTTTTTCGCCTTCGGAGTCTTCTTCCTCAAGACCGTTTTCATATGCGATAGTAAACCCTATTGTGTAGCTTTGGGTTGCAGATGAAGCATTTGGAGAGAACGTGAAGCTAAGAGGTTGGCTTTCTCCCGGTTTAAGCGTAAGTATTTGTTGTTTGTTTGCTGAATTAGGAACGATGCCTTCTGGGCATTCTGCCGTTACTACTATATTTTTAGCATCAAGTTTTCCGGTGTTCGTTAAGTTAAAGGAAATAGGGAATTTTTCTCCTGTGTCAAACTGTCTTGACAGAGTGGCAATATTTCCCATAGAAAGCATTGCTTTGTCCTCGGTGGGAGTTTTTGCTGTTTCTTTGCCAGTTACCCATATATAGTATGTGTATTCTCCGGTATAATCTTTTCCATCGGTATCTTTATATGCAAGTTTAAACTTGACTGGATATGATCCAGTTTTTATTTTTTCATATGCTTTTAGATTATAGGTAATTGTTTTTGTAGATTTTGACGTTATTGAATCAAAATAGTTATTGCCGGAAGCATTTGTCATACCTATTGTTGTTGCGCTAAGATCACCTATGTTAACCTGAACGTTCTTTGCCGCTACTTTTGAGCTGTTTTCAACAGTAACTGATACTGTAAACTGATCATCAGCAACAATTTTGTTTGAGGAAATCTTAAAATCTTTCATAACTATTACAGGTGTATCAACGGTTTCCTCATTTTCTACCTTAACATAAAACGTTGCCGTATCTGATACTTGCTTTTTCTCACTGTCATAATAAGAATATCTGATTTTAACTTCATAAGTTCCTGCCTTTGTATCTTTTGGGCAGGCTACAGCCAGATTCATAGTAATACTGGAACCGGCCGTCAGGGTAGGTATTGAATTTGTATCTTGACCAACTGTGAACGTAAATTCCTTGGAAGGTTCTGGAAGAAGGAATACGTTTGATGCAGATGTATTGCCGGAGTTTTTAAATGTAACCGGGATATTTTTAAATGTACCTGCTTTTATGGTTGTAACGGAGGTCGGAGCGGTTAAAATAATCTTTGCAAGCTTATTGGGGTCAGGTGTTGGAGCCGGGCCGTTTGATGTAGAATCATTTATCGTAACATTAAAAAAGGTCGAATCTTCGGCATCTACGCCGTTTACTTTGTATTCCATAGTAGCTCTGACAAGACAATTATAAGAAGGCGTGTCATTATCTGCGAAAAATGTGATATTAAGGCTTTTGCTATCGCCTGACTTTAAATTGCCTATTGATATCGTTCCAGTACCTTCCGATGTTTTAGCGCTTATGACTTCTGAATATATAGTCACGAACAAATCGGTAATATCGCTGCCCGTGTTATTTACTACAGAAATATATCTAGAGGATTGCGAGCCTTTATTTATGGCCAGATTTCCACTTTCAACGTCAACTTTGCCAGCCGCTAAAACAGAAAAGTTACATAAAGAAAAAATCATTATTAAAACTAAAAAAGTTGATGCTAATATTTTTTTCATTGTTAATGCCGCTCCTTAAGTTTATTTAGTATTAATCGGAATAAGAAAACCTAAATAATGCTTTATTTATTATTCCGCCTTGTTGTAAACCATTTCGCCTTGGGATTCATCATTTTCTTTTTCTTTATTGATTTGAGGAATCGCTTGAGACCTGTCTATATCCTCAACTTTTTCAATGAGACCGTCTCTTATATGTATGACCTGATCTGCATAACATGAAAGCTCAAGGTTATGCGTAACAATAATTAGCGTTCGGTTGTTTTCCCTCGCCATATTAGTCATCAGATCCATCATTTCAATGGTTGTTTTAGTATCCAAATTTCCTGTTGGTTCATCTGCAAAAATAACCTGCGGGTTATTAACAAACGCCCTAGCAATACTAACCCTTTGCTGCTGGCCTCCACTCATTTGCGATGGTTTATGCCTATATCTGTTTGAAAGGCCAACGGCTTTAAGCATTTTTAATGATGCCTGATTTCGCTTTTTTTTAGACATTCCCCTGAAAATAAGAGGCAGATTGACATTTTCCAGAGCTGTCAAGGTTGGTAAGAGGTTGTATGATTGAAATACAAAGCCTATATATTTTTGTCGGAATAAGGCGAGCTTTTTTTCAGACATTTTTTCTACATGCTCGTTATTTATAATAATTATTCCTTTGGTTGGCTTTTCAAGGCCTGCTATGATGTTAAGCAATGTAGATTTGCCTGATCCTGATTTACCTATAAGGCAGTATACTTTACCGCGCTCAAAATTAAGCGAAACATCGTTTAAGGCGACAATTTTTTCATCACCCATTCTATAAACCTTTCTAACATTTTTAAGCTGAATTGAATAGTCCAAATAATCACCTCCCAATACACTAAAGAAATTATACACCACTTTGTTTCAAATGCAATTAAAAATATATTAAGTTTGTGTAAATAATTGTTAATGCTTTTTCATGTTTTATATTATTAATAATACAAAGTCAAATTTTATATACAATTAATAAAATACAATAATGATAAAAAATGCTAAAAATTCAGACAAAAATAAAAAGCGCAAACACAGGGTGTATGCGCACTAATCTTTTAAAACTTGCATTTAATATTTTTTAGCGCCGCAGACTAAAACATTTTGCCGTGATTGATTTTGGGCAGAATGAAAAAAGATAGCGGAGCATAGAACTTTCTAATAGGAGAGCGGGGCATTAA
>CAYVCG010000002.1:31619-34693 GCA_964449985.1 uncultured Defluviitaleaceae bacterium | reverse complement strand
AACACAGGGTGTATGCGCACTTGCCTTTTAAGAAAAGACTTGCATTTAAATTTTTTAACGCCGCAGATTAAAAACATTTTGCCGAAGTTGATTTGACAGAATGAAAATAAGTACGGAGCATAAAACTTTCTATAGGAGAGCGGGGCGTTAAGCCATTATAACATAAGCAACTCAAAAAGCTGCTCTATCAATTCTTTAATACTAAAAGCGAAACACAAATATACACGCGATTTTTAGGGTTATTTTAAAATGGACAAAACTATTTTATATTATTATTTGGTGTTGTAGCTTTGTTCAAATTTTTTAAGTTTTTCATTGTCCCTATAATAAAATCCAATTCCGAATCGCTAAGCTTTTGAAGAAGGGAATATACGGTTCTGAGCTTGTTCTGATATAAAGAAGTTCTTGAACCCTCCGATACAGACACTTTACCCGATGTATCATTTTTCTCCAGAAAAAAGTCATTTGGTGTGCTTCCAAATAATTCGCATACTTTTAACAAGCTTTTTAGGCTTGGACAACGTTCTCCCCGTTCCAACAGCCCAACGTACGATGGTGACAATTCAAGATATTCAGCAAGGTCTTCAATTGAGAATCTTCGTATCTTGCGTTCATATCTGATGTTTGCTCCGATGATTCTACATTTTTTAATCATGTAATCATCAAGAAGATCCTGATCAGAAGTAGGCGTGTCGTGTTTCTTGTTGGTAGTTTTATTAATTTCGTTGTTTGTGATCTTTTTTGGTCTACTCATGCTAATACCTCGCTCAAATAATTTTTCACTGTGTGAGGTTTCAATATAAAACCAAACACAAAATCTAAATGCAAATAAGCATATTGCAGTTAATTTGCTCTAAATTTAAGCATATTTATAATAATACATTATTGCAAATGTAAAAAGCAACAACATGAATTTGTTAAAAGACACATGAAGTAATATAGTTAAATAGCAGAGTTTAGATAATCACAATAGCCCATTTTATTGAGTTTTTCAGCCTTTTCCAAAACTTCCGATTCAAGAGAATTTGCATATTCTATTAGCGCTTTAGAAACTTTTTCATCAAAAGTACCAATTATTTTTGCTGCGAGGATGCCTGCATTTTTAGCTCCGTTTATTGCCATTGTCGCAACGGGTATACCGCCTGGCATTTGGACAATAGAATATAAAGAGTCTATCCCGCTCATTGTTGACGTTTTGACAGGCACGCCAATAACAGGAAGAGACGTTAGAGAAGCAACCATTCCAGGAAGATGAGCAGCACCTCCCGCGCCAGCGATTATAACATTCAAACCTCTTGCTTTTGCAGTTTTAGCATAATCAAACATTCTATCCGGCGTTCTATGAGCCGATACAATTGTTATTTCATATGGAATCTCAAAATGATCAAGCATTTTGGCTGCTTCAGACATAACTGGAAGATCTGAATCACTCCCCATTATTATTCCAACTTTATACATCATGTATGCACCACCATTATTAATAATTTTAAAAAACTAATTTGAAGTTGATATTTTAATTTTTGATTTTGCTTCGGTTGCCTTTTTTATTGCATCATCGACTGTATTGGCAATTACTGTAAGATGACCCATTTTTCTTTTTGGTTTAGTTTCGGATTTACCATATATATGAACATTTACACCAGGGATTTTGAGGGCTTCTTCTATACCAAAAACGACAGCATGTCCTTCTGCATTTTCTTCTCCTAATATATTACGCATAACGCTGGGTTTTAAGAGCGATGTATCGCCTAGCGGAAGGCCGGAAACTGCACGAATATGCTGCTCGAATTGGCTTGTCACACAGCCTTCGATGGAATAATGGCCGGAATTATGAGGCCTTGGAGCAACCTCATTAACAAGGATTTCTCCGTTTTTATCAACAAACATTTCAACACAAAACATTCCTACGCCATTGAATACTTCCATAACTTTGTAAGCTGTATTTATAGCGTGTTTCGTGATATGCTCAGGTAAGTCTGCCGGAACAATTGTCTCATCAAGAATGTTGTCAATATGATTATTTTTGCCAACGGGATAAACAGCTATTTTTCCATCAATACCACGACAAGCAAGAACGGAAATTTCCATAATAAAATCAACGAATTTTTCTGCCATAAGGGGTATTTTGCCCTCGCCTAATGTTTTGTAGCAGGATAAAACATGTTCTTTGCTATTTACAACAGCATTACCTTTTCCGTCATAGCCACCAGTCGATGCTTTAAGCAAAAACGGATATGAAAATATTTCTCCTGCCCTATAAATATCATCAATTGACGAAATTTCTAAAAAATCGGGCACGGATATATCGTTTGTTTTAAGCTCGGTTTTTTGCGTGAATTTATTTTGTATTATTTTAAGGCTTTTGGCAGTGGGATATATTTTATATCCCATATCTTCAAGCTTTAGCAAAGCATCGACATTAATATGCTCGAATTCATAAGTAATAACGTCTGATTTTTCGGCCAAGAGCATTATTGCTGAAAAATCATCAAAGCTTTCCGCAACTATATGCTCGTCACTTATGCTGTGAGACGGGCAATCCTTTGCAGGATCTAGGGTAATTACGTAAAATCCCATCTTTTTTGCTTCCAATATCATCATCTTTCCTAACTGCCCGCCGCCTATTATTCCTATTTTCTTTGATAAAATATTGCTGACCATTTATAGTTCTCCTTAACTTGTTTAATAAAGTGCAATTGATTACAGTATTATATCATTAAAGACATGAAAAATATATAGCAATTTTGGTAGAATAATTATTATTTATGTATTATTTAATAATAACATTAATAGATGTATGTTGATAAGTACTATATGAGTATGATCTAGATTATACATAATGTATAATTTTTTTATTTTATAGCTTGTCTAAAAAAATAACCCTGATTTTCAAGAAATTTTTCTTTGGATGGCTAATTATCCCAAATAAAATAAATTATGTTTGAAAAAAAGAGTTCTACTGTGTATAATAGTAGAAAAGCAGTATATTTAATAGCTTGTTAAGTGTTTACTGTAAGGAAAGTTGGTGACATAATGCCGGGAACCCGAAAAAAGAAAGCGCCAGAGCCGTCTTC
>CAYVCG010000002.1:20790-31519 GCA_964449985.1 uncultured Defluviitaleaceae bacterium | reverse complement strand
CAGAAGCGAAGCAGCGTCAAAGCTTAAAGCAGAGGTTATTTCTATAATAACTATTGCGGCAAGTTTATTGCTTATATTAAGCCTTTACACTGAAGGTGGGGCAGGCTCTTTTGGTGGGTTCATCAATTCTTTTTTAACCGGTATGTTGGGATTTAGCGCATATGCGCTTCCGTTTGTGATTATTGTTATTTGCATATCTATTATTTTTTCGAGGAAAAAGTATATTGATAAACCAAGGGTTATTATGATTTCTGTGTTATTTGTTATAGCTTCGAGTTTTGTCAGCGTCTTAAATCTAAAGCATATTGAGCATGCAAATGTTTGGGAATACATAGCCTATGCCTATAACACCGGAAGTTATTCTAACGGTGGCATAATAGGAGCTGTTTTTGGTGATTTGTTTGTTAACCTTTTTGGTGAAATAGGTGCTTATATAGTTTTTGTTTCGACAGCTACCGTGCTGACAATTATTATTACAGGCAAGTCGCTATTCTCGCTTATCTTTAGAATAAAGGAAGCCTTGACCGATATGTCTGAAAGGGCAAAAGAAGCATATTTAGAGCGGGAATCACGGGGGGAATCGTATGAGAATGAGTCTTATGGCGATTTGTATTATGATATAGAAGCAGCAAAAGAACAGCCTGTCTTTAATCACGTCATAAATGATGGACATTCATCCACAGATGAAAGGGTGGAACTCATTAACGACAGCATAAAGCGCAAAAATTCCGATGGATTTGCCCGGATTTATGATGCTAACATAAATACTCCGGACGATCTGCTAGAGGTTATAGAAGCTGGTTCTTCTGAAGGTATTTTTCCATTTCCCGCTATTGCTGGTACTAAACCGGAAAGCGTTGCTAAAATAGCCACTGATAAGCATGGGGAATCTGGAAAAGCGGGTGATGATGTCTCAATAAAGCTGAGTGGATCCGGGATTAAGGATGACGATGAATATTATAAATACAGCTCGACTGCACAAGAAGAGCCCGAAATAAAAATAACTCAAAAGGTTCAGGAATTGGACGAGCTGTTAAAAACATCTGAGGAATACGGAACAAAATCAAAAAAGGGCAAGTTCGCCGCTGTAGATGAATCGGTTATTGAAAACGAAATACAATCTATCATGAGCGAAGCGCCATCTCCTGACAGCTACCAATTCCCCAATATAAATTTACTTAAAGAAAATAACACAACGACTTCTAGCGCTTCTAGAACCCAGATTTATGAAAACTCGAAAAAGCTGGAACAAACGTTAAAGAGTTTTGGTGTTGAGGCAAGGGTTGTTGAGGTTAGTAAAGGGCCTACCGTTACAAGGTATGAATTATCACCCGGCCCAGGTGTTAAGGTAAGCAAAATTTCCGGGCTTGCGGATGATTTGGCACTCAATTTGGCCGCTGTAGGCATACGTATAGAAGCGCCGATCCCGGGTAAATCCGTTGTGGGCATAGAAATACCCAATAAAGAGATTCAACCTGTCTTTATAAGAGAGGTTATAGACGATCAGGCATTTAGAAACTATCCATCAAAGCTGGCTTTTGCTTTGGGAAAAGATATTGCGGGCAATACCGTCATTACGGATATAGCCAAAATGCCGCACTTGCTTGTTGCCGGTTCAACTGGTTCTGGTAAAAGCGTTTGTATTAATACGCTTATTACAAGCATACTTTATAAAGCACGGCCAGACGAGGTTAAGCTATTAATGATAGATCCAAAGGTTGTTGAGCTTAGCGTTTATAACGGCATACCACATTTGCTCATTCCTGTTGTGACAGACCCAAAGAAAGCAGCGGGTGCGCTAAACTGGGCCGTCGTGGAGATGAATAATAGATATAAATACTTTGCTGAAGCAGCTGTTCGAGACTTGAAAGGCTATAATAACTGGAAGATGGAACAAGGCGATACGGATTTGCTTCCTCAGATTGTTATAATAATAGACGAGCTCGCAGATTTGATGATGGCTGCTCCCGGAGAGGTGGAGGAATCCATATGCCGTCTGGCGCAAATGGCAAGAGCTGCGGGGCTTCATATCATAATAGCTACTCAAAGACCATCGGTAGACGTTATTACCGGCCTTATTAAGGCTAATATACCATCAAGGCTTGCATTTGCCGTTTCTTCTGGAACAGACTCTCGAACCGTTTTGGATGCAGTCGGGGCAGAGAAGCTTTTGGGTAAGGGGGATATGCTGTTTAATCCTGTGGGGCTTTCAAAGCCGCAACGTATTCAGGGAGCATTTATTTCCGATAAAGAGGTTGAAGCCATCGTTACATATCTAAAGTCTCAATGCGAGCACGAGTATGACCCGCAAATGGTGGAAGAGATAACATCTACCGCAGGCGGAGGGAATACGAGTGGGGAATGTGATGAGCTTCTTGTTGAGGCTGTTGATTTTATGCTGGAAAAGGATAAGGCTTCTGTCTCTATGCTTCAACGGCGCTTTAGAGTTGGATATAATCGTGCTGCTAGACTTATGGAAGAAATAGAAGGCAGAGGCATAGTTGGCCCTGAGGACGGCAGTAAACCGCGCAAAATACTTATGTCCCGTTCCGAATGGTATGAATATAAACAGAACTATTTGCAGCAATAATTTTATTATAAAGGAGCAAAGCGAATGAAATCGGATATACAGATAGCTCAGGAAGCAGTGCTTAAACCTATAAAGGAGGTTGCTGCCGGCTTTGGAATAAGCGAGGATGATATTGATTTATATGGCAAATATAAGGCTAAGATAAATGATGAATTATTTGAAAAAGTAAAGGACAAGCCAAATGGCAAGCTGATATTGGTAACGGCTGTTAATCCAACGCCTGCCGGAGAGGGAAAAACCACCGTAACTATCGGTCTTGCACAAGCGTTAAACAAGCTTGGTAAAAAAACCGTTGCTGCTCTGCGTGAGCCATCTTTAGGGCCTTGTATGGGTGTTAAAGGGGGAGCGGCTGGCGGAGGATATTCTCAGGTTGTTCCTATGGAGGATATAAACCTTCATTTTACAGGGGATTTGCACGCTATTACATGCGCGCACAATCTTCTGTCTGCAATGCTTGATAATCATTTGCAACAGGGCAACGCATTACATATTGATCCAAGGCAAATCACATGGAAACGTGTTTTGGATATGAATGATAGGGCTTTAAGGAATATTGTAGTTGGTTTGGGCGGCAAGATGAACGGTGTTCCCAGAGAAGACGGTTTTATGATAACTGTCGCATCTGAGGTTATGGCGATTTTATGCCTTTGTGAAGACCTTGCCGATTTAAAGGAGCGCCTGGGCAACATAATCGTGGGGTACAATTATGAGGGCAATCCTGTAACAGCTAGAGACTTAAAAGCAAATGGAGCTATGGCGGCGCTTTTGAAAGAAGCTGTGAAACCTAACTTAGTTCAAACTCTGGAACATACCCCTGCCATAATTCATGGTGGGCCTTTTGCTAATATCGCACATGGCTGCAACAGCGTTCGAGCTACGAAGCTTGCTCTGAAGCTTTCTGACATAGTTGTTACTGAGGCTGGGTTTGGTGCTGATTTAGGTGCAGAAAAGTTCTTTGATATAAAATGCAGGGTTGCTGGTTTGAAGCCGGATGTTGCTGTTATTGTAGCAACAATTAGGGCACTTAAATATAACGGCGGCGTTTTGAAATCTGATTTGGCAGCAGAAAACCTTGAAGCGCTTAAAAAAGGATTTTCTAATCTTAAAAAGCATATCTTAAATATACAGAAATTTGGAGTTCCGGTCGTTGTGGCATTGAATCAGTTTTTAACGGATACGGATGATGAAATTAGTTTAGTTAAAGAAGAGTGCGAAAAAATAGGCGCTGATTTTGCTATTTCCCAAGTTTGGAGCAATGGAGGGGCAGGGGGAGAAGCCCTTGCTGAGAAGGTTTTATCTTCTATTGAATCAAAAAAATCTGAATTTGAGCCGATCTATAGTGTAACGGATTCAATTGTTTCTAAAATCGAGACGGTTTGCAAAGAGATTTATGGTGCAGGAAGTGTTAATATTTCTCTTGCCGCAGCCAAGCAGATAAAGAAGATAACCGATATGGGGTATTCTAATCTGCCTATATGTATAGCGAAGACACAATATTCTCTTTCCGATAATCCTTTGCTTTTGGGAAGCCCGGAAGGGTTTGAGGTTTCTGTTAAGGAAGTCCGATTATCGGCGGGAGCGGGATTTGCTGTAGTTCTTACCGGCGATATTATGACTATGCCTGGGTTGCCTAAAGTTCCGGCGGCTTGCGGTATTGATGTGGACGAGAATAATAACATCTTAGGATTGTTTTAAATATACGATACATAAAATAAAAATGGAGAGTGGTTTAATATGCCCGAGACGGCAAAAATAATAGACGGAAAATTAATTTCGGAGCAAATAAAGCAAGAAGTTATATCAGAGGTTAATGCGATAAAAGAAAATGGCGGCCAACCATGCCTTGCGGTTATAATCATTGGCGAAGATCCTGCTTCGCAAGTTTATGTGGGGAATAAAAAGAAGGCTTGCGAATATACAGGTATTAAATCGTTATCATACGAACTTCCCGAGAAGACGACTCAAGAAGAGCTTATAGAGCTTATTGATACGCTCAATAAATCCAAGGAAGTAAACGGTATACTTGTTCAGCTTCCTCTGCCGAAGCATATTGATGAGGAGAAGGTTTTACTTTCTATAGACCCACTAAAGGATGTGGACGGTTTTCATCCATACAACATTGGTCTTTTGACTATAGGAAAGGGCAAGCTTTTATCATGCACGCCTGCCGGTGTTATTGAGCTTATCAAGAGAAGCGGGATTGAGATATCCGGCAAAAGATGCGTTGTTGTGGGCAGAAGTAATAACGTTGGCAAGCCTACAGCGGCATTGCTTTTAAAAGAAAACGGAACAGTTACTACATGCCATTCTAGAACTAAGGATTTGGCAAAGGTATGCCAGGAAGCCGATATACTTGTGGCGGCATTAGGCCAGAAAAGATTTATAACGGCTGATATGGTAAAAGAGGGCGCAGTTATTATAGACGTTGGTATGCACAGGTTGGAAGGAAAGAAACTCTGTGGGGACGTTGACTTTGATGCATGCAAGGAAAAATGTTCATACATAACCCCTGTTCCTGGCGGCGTTGGGCTGATGACTGTGGCTATGCTTATGGAAAACTGCGTTATTGCATATAAGCTTCAAAATAAATAACGCAAGCGCACTTTTGAGTAAGAAACAAATGTAAACATAATAATATTATGTAAACTTATGAAGTTATTTGATTTGGATTGAGGTGATTTTTTGTCAACAAATGATGCGACAGGTAATAGAATGAAGGTTGCTCTTATATCGCTTGGGTGTGACAAGAATCTGGTGGATAGCGAGGTTATGCTTGGAATTTTGGCAGAAAAGGGATATGACCTTATATCGGATAAGAGTGAAGCTGATGTTTTGATTTTAAATACTTGCGGCTTTATAGCAGATGCCGTAACTGAAAGCTTCCAAATAGCCTTTGAGCTTGCTGATTATAAGGAGCACGGAACTTGCAAGGCATTAATTGTAACGGGCTGTATGGCACAAAGATACAAAGATGAAGTTTTTGAAGAAATCCCTGGCGTTGACGCTGTGCTTGGGACTGGTGACTACTCAAAAATAGCAGATGTTTTGGAAAAGGTTCTTGGCGGTAACAATAAAGAAGTTATGATGTCTGGAATTGATTGTGATATCCCTGAACCGGACAAAGCAAAACGTATATTGAGTACACCGTCTCATTATGCATACATTAAAGTTGCAGAAGGTTGTGACAATCGCTGTACATACTGCACCATACCCACACTTAGGGGTGGTTTTAGGAGCAGAGAGATGGATGTTCTTATTCAGGAAGCAAAAAGTCTGGCTGATCAAGGCGTTAAAGAGCTTATAGTTGTTGCGCAGGATACATCGCTTTATGGCATTGATTTATATGGTGAATCTAAGATACATGAATTAATAAACGGTTTTTCAAAGATAAGCGGTATTGAATGGATACGTCTTTTATATTGTTATCCAGAACATATTACAGATGCTCTTATTAATGAAATGGCTGAAAATCCAAAGGTTTGCCATTATATTGATATGCCTATACAGCATATTAATAATGATGTTCTTAAAAGAATGGGTAGAAAAAGTTCTAAGGAAAGCACGATGTCTGTTATATCAAAACTTCGTGCTGCTATGCCGGATATTACGCTAAGGACTACACTTATAGCGGGATTCCCTGGGGAAACGCAGGAGGAATTTGACGAAATGCTTCAATTTGTAAAAGAAACAGGGTTTGATAAGCTTGGTGTATTTGCATATTCCAAAGAGGAAGGCACACCGGCTGCTAAAATGCCTGATCAAGTTCCTGAACGAGAAAAGATTCGTCGTAGTAAAATCGTAATGCGGGAACAGCAAAAAATATCTCTTAAAAATCACAATGAAAAAGTTGGTAATACATATAAAGTGTTGGTTGAAGGCGTTTTGCCTGAAAATAGGCGTAAATACTATGGCAGGTCTTATATGGACTGCCCCGATGCTGATGGGCTAGTTGTTATTGAAAGCAATAAACGCCTTGACATAGGTGAATTCGTTGATGCTATTATAAAGGATGCATCTGAATATGACCTGATGGGTGAGCTTGTTGAATAATAAAAGGTTTTAACTATAATAAATATATGGAGGAATGCTTCATGGTAGATTTTAATTTTTATAACGGTACTGAAATTATTTTTGGGAAAGGCAGAGAAAATGAAATTGGGAAATATGCTTCAAAATACGGTAAGAGAGTTCTTTTGCATTACGGTGGCGGTTCTATAAAGCGCACAGGGCTTTATGACAGAGTTATGAAATCTCTGAATGATAGCGGCATAGAAGTGTTCGAATTAGGTGGAGTTAAACCAAATCCACGTCTTGGGCTAGTTTATGAAGGCATTGAAATTTGTAGAAAAGAAAATATTGATTTAATACTTGCAGTTGGCGGCGGAAGCGCTATAGACTCTGCTAAAGCTATATCCGTTGGCGTTCCTTATGACGGTGACGTTTGGGATTTCTTTGATGACAAAGCTGTTCCGGAAAAGTCTTTGCCTGTCGCAACGATACTTACAATTCCTGCCGCTGGAAGTGAATCTAGCACAGGCTGTGTTATTACAAAAGAAGAAGGCTTGTTAAAACGCGCTGGTGCAGAACCGTATTGCATGTATCCAAGATTTTCTATTTTAAATCCGGAGCTTGCATTTACTTTGCCTAAGGAACAGATTGGTTATGGTGTTGCGGATATTTTGGCGCATCTTATGGAAAGATATTTTACAAACGTTAAACACGTAGAGCTTGTTGACAGAATGATTGAAGCCGTTATGAAAACGATAATTAACAACGCTCCTCTTGCTCTTGAAAAACCTGATGACTATGACGTTTGGAGCGAAATAATGCTGGGAGGAGCTTTTGCTCATAACAACTCATTAAGCAGCGGACGCATTGGTGACTGGGCATCGCATATGATTGAGCATGAATTAAGCGGAATTTATGACATTGCTCATGGCGCTGGGCTTGCTATAGTTTTCCCCGCATGGATGAAATTTGTCTATAAGAATGACATTGATCGCTTTGTTCAGTTTGCTGTTAGAGTATGGAATGTCGAAAATGACTATTTTGATAAAGAAAAGACTGCTCTTGCCGGCATAAAAGCTATGGAAACGTTCTTTAAGAGTATGAATCTGCCAATAAGATTATCTGAGCTTAACATTTCTAACGATAGATTTGAGGAAATGGCTATTAAGGCTACATGGGGCGAAAGTTTTGAATTGGGCAACTTTGTAAAGCTCAAAAAAGATGATATTGTAAATATATACAAATTGGCTGAATAACATATTATATATGCTTAAATAGGGAGTTTGTTTATGAAGCTTAACATACCGAACCAGCTTACACTCTTAAGGGTTTTATTAATACCGATTTTTCTCATCGCGCTTTTGGGCGGTATATTTGATAATCTTCAAACTGCCAGACAGGTCGCTGTTGGGATTTTTATTGTCGCTTCTTTGACTGATATGCTCGATGGGTATATCGCAAGGAGATATAACCTTGTGACGAATTTCGGGAAGTTTGCAGACCCACTTGCGGATAAGGTGCTGGTTTCTGCGGCGCTTATATCTATGGTGCAATTGGGTGATTTAAGCGGATGGATAGTTATACTTATTATAAGCAGAGAATTTATTGTTACGGGCTTTAGGCTTGTTGCCGCTGGTTCAAACGTAGTAATTGCTGCAAGTTTTTGGGGCAAGGTAAAGACCGTTTCACAAATGCTTATGATAATTGTCGTTCTGCTTAAAATTGATTATTCGCCAATTATTGAACTGGGTAACTTTCTTGTTGTTATTTCCGTTATTTTGACTATTGTTTCTATGGTGGATTATATTTACAAGAACATAAGTGTGTTAAAGGATTAGGATATTTTTGCGATGCACTAATCGCATATTAAAGGTTTTTGAAGAATTTGGGAAACTTTTTCTCGAGAAAGTTTCCCAAGGTTTTTTTAAAATATTACTGAAAGAAGGAACACAAAAGTATGGAGGCAGAAATTATTGCAGTGGGAACGGAGCTTTTGCTGGGAGATATCGTGAACACCAATGCGCAGTTTATATCGAAAGAACTTGCAGCTTTAGGCATCAATGTTTATTTTCAAACCGTTGTTGGCGATAACGAAAAAAGGGTGCTTGCGGCATATGAAGCAGCCTTTTCCAGAGCAGAGCTTATTATAACAACCGGAGGGCTTGGGCCGACGGATGACGACTTGACAAAAGAGGCTGCCGCAAAATATTTCAATAGAAAACAGTATTTGGATGAGAAAATTTTAGATGGCATAAAAGCTTTTTTTGCTTCTATCAATGCTAAAATGACTCCTAATAATGAAAAGCAGGCGCTTATCCCAGAAGGTTCTATAATACTCCCCAATGATAAGGGCACAGCTCCCGGAATAATCATTGAAGACAATGGCAAAACGATAATTCTGCTGCCAGGCCCGCCAGTTGAAGCAAAACATATGTTTTATAATTATGTTATTCCGTATTTACAGAAAAAGAGCAATTCTGTCTTTGTTTCCAGAGTGCTGCGTTTATGCGGCATTGGAGAAAGTTCGGCCGAGGAAGCAATAAAAGACCTTATAAAAGCTCAGAGCAATCCTTCTATAGCCCCTTATGCAAAGCTTGGGGAAATGAATTTTCGTATAACAGCAAAGGCTGAGAATAAGGAAGAAGCCGAAGACCTTATAAAAACCGTTGCAGACGAGATATATAACAGACTTTCACGGTATATTTATGCCGAAGGAGAAACAACTCTTGCGCAGGCTGTCGTTAATACTATGATGGAAAAGAAAGTATCTATCGGTATAGCCGAATCCTGTACGGGTGGTATGCTTACAACAGCGCTGACGGATGTTCCTGGTGTTTCTGAGATTCTATTGGAAGGAGCTGTAACATACAGCAACGAAGCCAAAGTTAAAAGACTTGGTGTAAATCCTGAAACTTTGGAACAATTTGGAGCGGTTAGCGCTGAAACAGCGAAGGAAATGGCTTATGGCATAGCTAAGACATCCGGAGCAAAAATGGGCATCAGTATAACGGGGATAGCCGGCCCAGGCGGTGGCACTGATGAAAAGCCTGTGGGTCTTGTTTACATTGGCGTTCATTATAATGGTGAAAATAGTGTGAAAAAGATAAATTTGACAGGCGACAGAAACCGCATACGAAAGACTACTGTTATGTATGCGCTAGACTTTGTCAGGAGTGTGCTTCTTGGCATAGACTAGGCTTTGGGGTGTTACATACCCCCATACATATATTTTGGAGGAAAACAAATGGCTGAATCTAAAAAAGCAATAGACGATAAAAAAACAATTGAAGACAAACAAAAAGCGTTAGGCATTGCGCTTTCTACTATAGAAAAAAACTTTGGCAAGGGCGCCGTTATGAAATTTGGTGCAAAGGTTGAAACCAATTCAATAGATGTTATTTCCACGGGCGCATTAAGTATTGACCTTGCTCTTGGAACGGGAGGCGTTCCTCGGGGAAGAATTATAGAAATATATGGGCCGGAATCATCCGGTAAAACAACCGTTACTTTGCATATTATTTCAGAGGTTCAAAAAGCCGGGGGAATAGCGGCTTTTATTGATGCGGAACATGCGCTGGATCCTGTTTATGCAAAGAAACTCGGTGTTAATATTGACGAATTGTACATATCTCAGCCGGATGACGGCGAGCAGGCTTTGGAAATAGCGGAAGCTATGGTCCGCTCAGCGGCTATTGATATTGTTGTTATAGACTCTGTTGCGGCTCTTGTTCCTAAGGCGGAGATAGAGGGCGAAATGGGAGACAGCCATATGGGTCTTCATGCAAGGCTTATGTCTCAGGCATTAAGAAAGCTTACGGGTTTTGTAAATAAAAATAACTGCATCGTTATATTTACTAATCAATTGCGTGACAAAATAGGTGTTATGTTTGGCAGCCCGGAAACAACTACAGGCGGGCGAGCTCTTAAATTCTATGCATCTATCAGGCTTGATATAAGAAAAGCGGAAGCTATTAAAATAAACGGCGAAATAGTCGGTAATAGGACTAAGCTTAAAGTTGCTAAAAACAAACTTGCACCGCCGTTTAAAACGGCTGAGTTTGATATTATATATGGTGAGGGTATTTCTAAATCTGGAGATGTTTTGGATTTGGCCATCAATCTTAATATTGC
>CAYVCG010000002.1:0-20690 GCA_964449985.1 uncultured Defluviitaleaceae bacterium | reverse complement strand
GATGAGTAGTTGAAAAGGAGTGCTTAAAATAGTCATTACAGCCATTGAGCCTCAGAAGAAGGATAGCTCTAGATTTTCTGTTTTTATTGATAACAGATTCGCCTTTGGTTTAGGCGGGGTTGATGTGTTATATTATAAACTGGAAACAGGGAAACAACTCACAACTGAGGAATTTGATAATATAATAAATGATACGGTGTTTGCCAAGGCGAGAGATAAGGCTGTTAGGTTTTTAAGCTATCGAGAAAGATCTAAAAAGGAATTGCTTGATAAGCTAAAGTCTTATGACGATTTTCCCGATGATGTAATAACAAGGGTTATTGATTTGATGGAAAAATATGGCTATATTGACGATTTTAAATTCGCTACACTTTATATCAAAGAGAAAACAAACCTCAATTATTGCGGCAGACTTCGTATTAATAGCGAGCTTAAGCAAAAGGGTGTTGAAAATAAATACATAGAAAATGCCTATGCAATTCTTGATATAGATGAAATAGACGTTGCTCGTAAAGCCGTCCAAAAGAAATATAAAAACGGGTTGCCATCCGATCAAAAGGAAAAGAAGAGGGCATATAATTTTTTATTGCGCAAGGGCTTTGACTATGAGGTTATAAATGAAATATTTGAGGAGAAATAGTAACAGTAACAGCTGATTAAATCCTTAAAGGGGAATATATGTGTTCAACATCTCAAAAGAGAATAGAGTTTTTGGTAGTGCGGAGTTTTTGCTTAATGCTTCCGCGTCGATATTGTTTTCGTATATAATAGTTTATCTTAGTCTTTCCGGGTATACAAAATCTGCAATAGGAGTAATTGTCTCTTCGACATATATTTTTAATATTATTTCGCAGGCAGCAACGGGGTATGTTAGCGAATACTATATCAGCATAAAAAAGATATTGATTTCATTTATAATAATGACGTTTTTAGCCGTCAGCCTTGTTCCGCTTGTAAAGCAGTCTTACTTTGCTGTGTTTATTATATTTGCGGTTATATCATTTGCTGGAAGGTCTCAAACGGCAATCATTGATAATCATGTCGTTAAGCTTTCTGAAAAGAGGAGCGGTCTTAGTTTTGGATTTGTCCGCGGATTTGGTTCTATTGGATATGCTGTTACTGCAGTTGTCGCAGGGATTATTCTTGATAAGCTTGGATATGATTCATTGTTTGCAATATACGGTGTTGCATGTTTGTTAGCGTTTTTATCTGTTATACCGACTGAGGATATTCCTGTTCAAAAAAAGGTTGTTGGTCAAAAGACTCAAAGCTTTCCGGAAGCTATGAAACAGCTTTTAGCCATTAAACCGTATGTTATTACTGTCGTTGCATCTACTATTGTTTATATAGGGGCGACAGCCAGCTCTACGTATGTTCCTGTCATAATTTCGGATTTGGGAGGAGACAGTAGCCAGGTTGGTATTGCAATTTTCTTATCGGCGGCCAGTGAAGCGCCGGTGTTATGGAATTATAAAAGAATTTCTGAAAGATTTTCCATTCGTATGCTGCTGCTTTTGTCATTTTTCCTTTATGTTTTGAGAATGGGGCTTTTATTTGCTTTTCCAAATAGAACAATAATTATTATCCTGCAAACGATGCAATCAATAACATTTGGTTTGTTTGTGCCTGCTTTTATTAGTAATATAAGGTCTGTTGTCAATGATTCTTTGCTGTCTTTGGCGATTTTGCTTGGAGGGGCAACATACGTTGCAGTCGGTGGCGTTGTCGGTTCTCTTGTTGGCGGTGTGTTGCTTGAAGTGGGCGGATATTATTATTTATATACTTTCTGCTTTTTATCCTGTTTGGCAGGAGCGGCCATATTTGGCTTTAGCATGTTGATTAAGAAAATACGTCATGTTTGATGAATAGATATGAGAGGGGGTAGCTTGCATGACTTATTACGATGATATTTTAAAGGCACGTCAGCAATTCGCTCAAAACTACAAACAGCAAAATTATACAAACTGCATTATAATCGGAAAAAAACTGCTTGCGCTATACAAAAAGTGCGATAGCTCCGAAAGTATGGATTATGCAGACGAGCAATATAATCTGGCATGCGTATATCAGGATGCGAAAAATTATGCGCAGGCAAAGCTTTTGTATTTTGATTCTATGCGCCGTGTTAAAAAGCTTGAAGGCAAGGATCTGGCCTATGCGGACAGATTAAATAACGTGGCTGTTTGTTGCGCCCGATTGGGAGATGTGGACAATTCTGTCAAATACTTTAAGGAAGCGGAAACTATTTTTACTGAAAAGGGTAAGGAATATTCGGCAGAGCATTTGGACTGTCTTTATAATCTTGCTAACGCTTATTATGACAAAGGCAATTATGACGAAGCCATCAGAATGCATGTTACCGTTCTTTTTAATCGCAAGGATGAGGGAGATTCTTATGCAGATAGCTTAAACTGCATAGGTTATGCCTATGAAAAAATGGATGACATGGAAAACGCCGTAAACTATTTAAAAAGGGCCATGTCTCATATAAAAAAGATACATTCTGAAAACAGCGAAGAATACTTATCAAATTTATATTATATAGGCCAGGTTTATTATCGTAAGAATGATTTTAAGTCTGCAATCAAAAGTTATGAAACTGCATGCAAGATTATTAAAGAAATGTTTAGCGAGGAAAACCCATATTATGGAGACGCTTTAAACCGCCTTGCGGAAGCTTTAATGTATGATGGTCAAAGAGAAAAATCTCTGAAACTTAGACTTACTGCTTTAAAAATATTGAAGGAGCATATCGGTGAGAACCATATTTATTATGCAAACAGTTTACGTAATATTGCCCTTTTGTATAAAGATGGGGATAATAGCGAAAAGGCCATTGAGTATTTTATGGAAGCTTTGAGGATAAAAAGCGAGATACTGGGCGCTGCAAATACGGATTATATAAAGGACGTTATGCTTCTTAGCGGTATGTTTATTGAAAAGTTTGAGTATGACCGAGCTATCGCGCTTTTGCAAGATACTATAGATTTGCTTAAACGAGAGGGCGGGGAGTTTTCCGGCATTATACCGGAAATAATGAAAATATTTAATTCTATAAAAGACATCAAAGAAATAAAGGATACACTGGAAAAAACCAATAACGTCTCTGTGGAGGAGGACGACATTTTTAATCTTATAAAAACAATTGAAGCTCGTATGACCGAAGCACTCGATTTTAATGATATGGAAAATTATTAGGCTCTGTTGAATAATGCTATACAAACCGCCTTTTTTATAAAGGCGGGAGCATATTCAACAGAGCCTTTTTATTAATAAATTTCAGTTTATTTTACGGCTTTTGATATTTGAAGCTTTGTTAAAATCAATCCTATCAAATACCCTGCCAGCAAACCGCCTAAATGAGCAATATTTCCTATGCTTGGGTTAGCAAATCCCAGCAACACGCCAGACAGGGCAAAAATAAGTATAGAGTAAAATGAAAGACCATTCACACTCCTTTTTGTCACCTGGGTCATAGCCAGACAAGCGCCAAGAAGCCCATATATTCCTCCGGAAGCCCCCGCAAGCACCGTGAGTGGAGGTGAGAAGAACGAATTCATGAAGTTTCCGATAACCGCTGAGATTATATATAAAACAAGAAATTTTATCGAACCAAAGTATTTCTCTGTCCTTGTTCCAAATATATAAAGGGCAAGACTGTTATAAATAAAATGCATAAATCCTATATGAAGGAACGTTGCAGTGAAAACCCTGTAATAATCGCCATTTTGGAATATACTCATGTTCATTGCTCCAAAGCTTATAAGGACATTACGATTTTCTGAACCTCCCGAAAGCTCCATCAAAATCAGCACGATCAGATTAATAAGCATTATGACATAAACCGTTCTAAAGTTTTTGGCGTTTGAAGATAATTCAATTGGAGTTATGAGGCCTGAATCATTTTTATCATCGCTATTATAATCTGATATAGATTTATTTATCCAATCCATAACATTGTTGATTTTGTGGGGCTGTTTTTTGGAAAATCCAATCCTGTTTCTATCAGGAAGAACAAGATAGTTTATTTCATAAATCTCTTGATCAAAGTATTCCATGCTATTGTCTACGAAGTGTTCCAATTCGTCTGTAATAACTTCGGAAACAATAATGTTATACACAATCATGTGCCTTAGATTTGACTGCTGTATAAAGGATTTTGCAAATTCTGCCAAACGGGTGTTGACGTCAAAAAAATTGTTATAATCTGTAATATTGTCATATATATAAATAAAATATACAATCGAAGCGTCGTGCTTATATAGAATCCGATAACTATCGGTATCGCTATGATCTATAAAATGAGCAGGAGCAAAACCGTTTTTAGCGGCCAATGGCATAAAATTATTTACAAAGATTTTGAAATCTGCCAAGTAAAACCCTTCTTTCGCAGGCGGCGCTTAAAAAATACAAATCTATTCTGCCTGATTCGCAACGTCCATATTAACCTCACGCGTTGAAACTTCATTTTGGACTCTTTCAATAAATGTGTTGAGTTGTTGGGAACCTTCATCACCTTTAAATCTGCTTCTAACAGCTATTGTCTTGCTCTCAGCTTCTTTTTCTCCTACTACAAGTATATAAGGAACACGTTGATTACGCGCCTCACGTATTTTGTATCCTATTTTTTCTGCACGGAAATCAGCTTCTGCTCTTATGCCGGAATCTTTGATTTGTGATAAAACTGATTGTGCGTAGTCATGGTATTTGTCTGAAATCGGAAGGATTTTGACCTGAACAGGAGCAAGCCAAACCGGGAATTGCCCTGCAAAATGCTCAATCAGAATACCGATGAAACGCTCTATACTTCCAAAAACAACGCGGTGGATCATAACTGGTCTGTGCTTCTCGCCATCGTTGCCGATATATTCAAGCTCAAACTTTTCCGGAAGCTGGAAGTCAAGCTGGATTGTTCCGCATTGCCATGTACGCCCGATGGTATCTTCTAGATGGAAATCTATTTTAGGGCCATAGAATGCACCGTCGCCCTCATTTACCACATATGGAAGACCAATCTCAATTAGTGCGTCTCTTAGGGCATTTGTTGCGATTTCCCAATCTTCGTCATTACCCATACTGTTTTCAGGGCGAGTAGATAGCTCTACATGGAATTTGAATCCAAACAGACTATACACCTCGTCTATTAAGGCAACGATACCTTTGATTTCATCTTTTATTTGTTCCTTTGTCAAAAATATATGTGCATCATCCTGTGTAAAGCTGCGAACACGCATGAGACCGTGGAGAGCGCCGCTTTTTTCATGCCTGTGAACAAGGCCAAGCTCGCCAATTCTTACGGGAAGCTCTCTATATGAATGCATATTTTGCTTATAAACAAGTATACCACCGGGGCAGTTCATGGGCTTTACTGCAAAATCCTGCTCGTCTATAACGGTGGTGTACATGTTTTCGCTGTAATGATCCCAATGGCCGGAGCGTATCCAAAGCTCTTTGTTTAATATAATCGGTGTGGAGATTTCCTGATATCCTGCGCGCCTGTGGATCTTGCGCCAGTAATCTATCAATTCGTTTTTAACAACCATTCCATTCGGAAGGAAAAATGGCAATCCGGGGCCTTCGTCCAGCAGGGCAAACAGCTCCAGCTCCTTGCCGAGTTTTCTATGGTCACGTTTTCTGGCTTCTTCCATACGAACCATGTAGCTTTCTAAATCGGATGCCTTTGTGAAGGCTGTTCCGTAAATACGCGTGAGCATTTTGTTTTTCTCATTACCGCGCCAGTAAGCGCCGGCAAGAGATGTCAGTTTAATTGCCTTTACTGGCTTTGTTGATAAAAGGTGTGGGCCTGCGCAAAGGTCTGTAAACTCGCCTTGTTTGTAGAAAGAGATAGATTCTCCCTCAGGCAGGTCTTGTATAAGTTCGACTTTGTAGGGTTCACCCATTTTTTCCATAAGAGCTATTGCTTCATCACGAGGCAATTCAAACCGCTCTATAGCCAAATCTTCTTTAACGATTTTTTTCATTTCGGCTTCAATTTTTTCCAAATCTTCAGGAACAAGAGCTTTTTCGCAATCTATATCATAATAAAACCCATCGTCAATAGCGGGACCGATAGCAAGCTTGGCACTCGGATAAAGCCGTTTAACGGCTTGCGCCAAAATATGGGAAGCTGTATGTCTAAATGCCCATTTGCCCTCATCATTATCGAATGTGGCTATACTTAATTGGCAATCATCTTTTAAAGTTGTGCGCAAATCAACCGTTTGTCCATTAATAATGCCGGCGCATGCATTTCTTGCAAGGCCTTCGCTTATTTGTTTTGCAACGCCCAAAACCGTCTCTCCATCATTGACTTGACACAATGTACCGTCTTTCAGTGTTATAGTTATCATTTCCAAACCTCCTCTTTTAAAAATAATATAGCACAAAAAACATTCTGTCAACGAGATATTAAAGCAAACGTTTATTTTTCAGAATTTATACTGCATAAAATATCGGATATATTACTTTTTTGTTAATATATAAAATAATACTTAACTATTATAACGTTATATGTTAAAATACATCAGAACAAATTCTTAGTTTTACTCGTATATAAGAACAAATTGAATTTTTTGGAGGAATTTATAATGGATAACAGGCAGCAAAATTATCCTAACAATTACATAGAACCAGTGCCGAACGGGCGTTATGCTAATATAGAAAGGAAGCAAAAGGTTAAGAAAACATTGATGCAAAAATTCTTAATTGCATTTGGAGTTTCGTTTGGTATATTTTTTCTGGTTGCGGCGGGTTTAGTTATTGCATACAATTCTATGATGGGGCGGCCGGCCTTTGATATGGCTATCGCTAAAGATATCGATTCCAACATAAAAAGCGGCGGATCATTATTCAGCATTTTTGAAGATGCTGATGAGCATACGAATTTTGTAATATTTGGTGTTGATGACGATGGAACAAGAACTGATACGATAATAGTTGGTTCTTTTAATTCCAAATCAAAGGAGATAAATCTTCTTTCGATACCGCGAGATACATATGTTGTTATGCCTGAAAATAGGCGAGCTGTATTAAAGGAAATGGGGCTTTGGACTCCAAGTGATGGCGCTATGAAGCTTAATGAGGTGCATCATTATGCAGGAAAAGAAAACGGCGTTTTGTTTGTCATGAAGCAGCTTGAGGAAATGCTAAACATAGAAATACCTTATTATGTTAAGGTTAACTTGGATGCATTTAAGTTTATCGTTGATGAATTAGACGGTGTAGAGTTTGATGTTCCGATAAAAATGGACTATGAAGACAAATATCAGAATCTTTTTATACATTTAAAACCAGGCATTCAGATTTTGGATGGAGAGCAGGCAATGCAGTTGGTTAGATTCAGAGGCTATCCAGGCGGAGACGATTGGAAAAGATCTCAAGTTCAACAGGACTTTATAAAGGCAATTATAACTCAGGTTGTGTCTGATGGAAATCTTCTTAATAATGCGCCTACTATGTTGAAGGCAGTGTATGACTATGTGGAAACAAACATGGATATTTCTGATGCTTTAAAATATCTGAAATATGCAGGAGATATAAAAGCCGAAAATATAAATACATACAACCTCAGGGAAGGGGCGACAACCCCAAAAATCAACGGCAAGGATTTTGTAAAGTTAGATTATGATTATGTTTCTGAGGTTGTTGATGAAGTTTTCTATAATTTTTCGGGTGATGAGATTGAGATTGTTCCGAGTGTTGGTAAGAGCATTCAGGTATTAAACGGCGGAATGAAATCCGGTATCGCATCAAAAAACAAGGAATACCTTGAAGACAACGGCTTTGTAGTCGACAATATAGGTGATTATAGCGGAACAAAATCCGACTATACAAGAATATATGTTAAAAAGAAAGGGTGGGGGGCTGATATAAAGGATCTATATCCGGAAAGCAAGCTTATTGTTGATTCTAAGGTGACAAGCGGCTATGATATAGTCATTATTTTAGGCACAAACGAGGAGTAAATTTTTTGTACATATTATATCCCGCCTTTTCATAATAATGTTAATGGTAGTAGTAATTCATGCTATTGTTAATTGACAGGGGGAATGTTCGTGGATGAACTAAATATACAAGTGGTGCGTGCCTTTGGATTTAAACACCGCAGCATTGTTAAGCATAAATCCAACTATATCTGTAATACTGATAAAGGCCAGAAAATAATTAAAAAGCTACCTGCGGTTTCTGATGAAACGCTCAACTCGATTATGTTCCAGCATCAGGTAAAGGAATGTTTATATATAAACGGCTTTAATACTGTAGACATGTTTAATCTAACGGTAAAAAACCGTCCATATTTTGTTTTGGAAGGCAACGCATATACATCTACGGACTTTTTTCCTTTTAAAGAATCAAACTTTGCTAACGCGGCTGACTTTAAAAATATTGTGTCTAAAGTTGCTTTGATGCATTCTATATTAAAAAAAAATGCCGCTAGTAATAGCTTTGAATCAGAGAAGAAGTATATTTGCGTTGAGAGTATTTACAAATCAAGCATAGATAAATTGTTTGGCATTAAAAAGAAAATTTCAAAGTTTAAACAGTTGTCAGACTTTGACGTGATTTACTATAAAAACTATGATTATTATGTTGATTGTTTGAATAAATGGTATGACTTGATTGTTAAAGCTAATTTTAAAAATCTTCATAATGGAGCTATTGATCAAGGATATATAGTTCATAATTTGTTAAAAGAAGAAAATATTCTTATAGACAACCACAATGTTTATATAACAAACTTTTCGGAATGTTCATATGGATATTATATTAGTGATTTATGTGGCATAATAAAACGTTATTTTAAATCTGTTTCTGACAATCCTATGCATATTAAAGAAATTATTGACGTTTATAACTCTATTAATGATTTGACAAACGAGGAGATAAATGCATTATACGCTATGCTTTTGTTTCCTGACAAATTTATTAAAATATGTTCTCAATATTATTCTAAAAACCGAACATGGATTCCAGGTACTTTTAAGTCCAGAATAGAATCCACTATTAATACAAAGAATACGTACAGGAAATTTATAGATGAAATTTACAATTAAGTATGATATAATTACACAGATACGTAAAGCTTTCAATAACGAGGTGTATACTAATGGAAGAAAAGAGACCCCCGAACTATAACATGAATAGAAAGCCACGGCCGTATGTAACTAATGAAGATGAGAACGGTGGCGTTTATTATTCTCCATCACGTTCCTATGAAGGAGGAAAGCCTACCGGTGGCCCTACGCCAAGGCGCGAGGGTTATACCCCGGCGCGCCCTCCAAAGCAAACCGGTGGAGGAAGGAAACTTCCGCCAAAAAAACAAAAGTCTCAATATGCGGTTTTTCTTATAACGACTGTATTTGTTGGTATTGTTATTTGTCTTATAGTGTTTGCTGTTGTGTTTAACTCAATAACAAGTGGCAGAAAGGATGAATACGAAGCAACTAAACCTACGGAAACCTCATCCATATCTTCATCCATTGATGACAAAGAGGATGACTTGCCAAAGGAAAATATTTCAAACCTTGAGATTGGTGCTATTATTACTGATATCTCTAAAACTAGCAAAAATATTATGCTTTACGATATAGATAATGAAAAAGAATACTCCGTTTTTGTTGATAATACAACTTTGTTAAAAGATAAATACGGCAGCCCTATCGTGTTTGCGGAATTTAAAAGAGGCGATATCGTTCAGGCTCAGTTTGGAGAAACAGATAATTTATTAATCTCTATGCAGGCAAGCACAAGCGCCTGGAAATTTACTTCCAGCGCAAAGGTTGATACTGTTGAAAAAACGATTAAAATATCAGGCGCCACATATAGTTATAACGACAATATTATAGCTGTTTATAAAAACGGTACATTTGACATTGCAAATATTGACCCGGTTGATACGGTTACTGTTCGCGGATATAAAGATACTGCGCTTTATATAGAGCTGGAAAAAAGCCATGGAACATTAACTATGGAAGCAAGAACCGATATAAAGAACGGAACTCTTGAAATAGATAATGAAATTTATAAAACTCTAAATGAGCCTATCGAAATAAAAGTTACTGAGGGAACTCATAAAATAGTTATAAAAGGGGATAATATTGAGCCTTATTCAAAAGAAATTGACGTTGAATCCGAAGGCGTATATGATCTTGATTTCCCGGAAATAGTTATTAAAGCCGGCGCTGTTACATTTAAAATCAGCGAACCTGATGCCACGCTTACTATTAATGGAAAAGAAACATCGTTTAATAATCCTGTTGAGCTTGATTATGGAGAATACGACATCAAAATAACAAAAAGCGGATTTGTATCTTGGGAGAAAAAGATAACCTTAGACAAGCCAACTTATGAGGTTTCGGCAACGCTTGAGAAAGCAGTTCAGGTTTCGAAGCTTGCGATAACATCAGAACCTTCCGGCGCCAATATTTATATTGATAATATTTATGTTGGTATTTCTCCGTTGACTACGTCTGTTGAATATGGTTTGAGAACAATAACGGTTAGAAAATCAGGCTATATTGAAATTAGCTTTTCTGTGGACGTTAATACTGAGAGCATTCCTCTACCTATTACGCTTTCGCCTGTCCGCGATGATTTTCCGTCAGAAATCCCGCCTTCAGGTGATGCTGTTCCGACTTTACCGCCTGATGCAGCTAACGATGTTCTATATTAATTTTATAAATATAATGATTTTTAAACACCCGGCCAAGAAGCTGGGTTTTTTTTGTCAACAATAATAAAAATTTTAATAATTTCTAATAAATGTTATAAATCCAATTTTTTGGGTAAATAATAAAAAGATTGAGATTTTTTCTAGTTGCAAATAATTTCTTAGCGGGGCTGATGATATGCACATAAAGAATAGGCTTTTGGCACAGGAATTTCGTATTGCGCTTATAATATTTTGCTTTGCAGGGATTTTTATAAATTTGGTTTTGGCCGATAGTATGGAAATTTTGTTTTTTTACACTATTCAAATCAACATTATTACATTAATTTTCTTTGCTGTTTTATCATTTTATAATCATACCCTTATATGCAGAGAAAGCATAAATGGAGAAGGTGAGTTTTTACCTAGATTAAAACGGGCTGTAAGCTTTTCTGTCATTATTGCGGGACTGTTTTTTCATTTTATTGTATCACCGGCAGAGATGGAAATTATGGGGCCGGGAAGCATGATTGTGCATTATATTGTTCCGGCTATGTGCGTAGTGGATTGGTTATTATTTGATAAAAAAGGGCAAATAAGATGGTTCGAGCCATTTTTATGGCTCATAATACCTATCGTTTATGTTATATTTTCAGTCATCAGAGCACAAATAATAGGCACAGGAACTGATGGCAGGTTAATGCCGTATTTCTTTTTGGATTATGTTGTTTTGGGCACGAGCGGGGTTTTGTTTTATATATTCATAATAACCACTGTTTTAATAATACTGGGCGAGGGAATATATTTGGTCGATAAGCTATTTGTTTTAGGAAGAAAAACACACTGACAAAAACAAGCTAAAATAAGCATTAAAAAAACCAATTTTAATGACAAAATTGGTTGACATGCAGAATATAGTGTGATAAAATATCAGTCTGTATTATTATGGGCATAATTATACTCTATTATTAGTATTGTACCATAGGTTATGCAAAATTACAATATATTTTTATCTTATAAATATATTTTGTTTATTTTTGCCTAACAAATATTATTCTGATTTCCATCTATATATTACTTATATTATTTGCGTATTTATGAAAATTATTTATAAATTATTTTGAAAATTTTTAAGGGGTGAATGTACCATGGAGAAAAACAGGATACGTTCCATTGAACTAGGCAATGTTGCACGAATGAGTTATTCTCGCATTGACGAGGTTTTGGAAATGCCCAATCTTATCGAGGTGCAAAAGGATAGCTATAAGTGGTTCTTAGAGGAAGGCTTGCGTGAGGTATTTCAAGACATTTCTCCTATAACCGATTACAGCGGAAATCTTGTGTTAGAATTTATTGATTTCACGCTTGATACGGAGAATGACTTAAAATACACTGTTGAAGAATGTAAGGAACGAGATGCAACATATGCAGCCCCGCTGAGAGTCAAGGCAAGGCTTAGGAATAAAGAGGCAGACGAAATTAAAGAGCAAGAGCTGTTTATGGGTGATTTCCCTCTTATGACGCAAACGGGAACGTTCATTATAAACGGTGCGGAACGCGTTATCGTAAGCCAGCTTGTGCGTTCTCCCGGTATTTATTATGCGATGGATTATGATAAGGTCGGTAAACAGCTTATTTCTGCCACTGTTATTCCAAACAGAGGCGCATGGCTTGAATATGAAACCGATTCTAATGATATTTTCAGCGTAAGAGTAGATAGAAACAGAAAGGTTCCTGTTACTGTTTTAATACGCTCCATGGGTATTGGCAGTGATGAGGAGATTGTTGAGTTGTTTGGTGAAGAGCCTAAAATCCTCGCGTCTATAGAAAAAGACGTTAGCAAGAGTTATGAGGAAGGCTTAATTGAGATATATAAAAGGTTGCGTCCTGGCGAGCCTCCAACGGTTGAAACATCGGAGAGCTTGCTTCGTGGCATGTTCTTTGACCCGAAAAGATATGATTTGGCAAAGGTTGGACGTTATAAATTCAATAAAAAATTGGCTTTTAGAAATAGGGTTAAAGGAACAAAGCTTGCTGAAACTGTTGTAGACCATATGACAGGTGAGGTTATTGCAGAGGCTGGAACAACCATTACAATGGAGCTTGCTGAAGAGATGCAAGATACAGGCGTTCCATTTATATGGGTTAAAATTGATGATGAAAAGCAAACCAAGGTTTTGAGCAACTTGGCTGTTAATGCAGCAAACTTCCTTGAACCACTTGGTATAGATGCGAGAGCTGTTGGAATAAAGGAAAAGGTATACTTCCCTGTTTTAAATGAACTTATGGAAGCTTATACTGATGTGCGCGAGCTTGAGCAGGCTATAAAGGATAATATTCCAAGGCTTATACCAAAGCACATAACCGTTGAAGATATTATGGCTTCTATAAATTATGTGATCGGTTTGGACTATGGCTTGGGTTCTAAAGACGATATAGACCATTTGGGTAACAGAAGAATCCGTGCTGTTGGAGAATTGCTTCAAAACCAATTTAGAATCGGTTTATCGAGAATGGAAAGAGTAGTTAGAGAACGTATGACGATCCAAGACTTGGAGGTTGTTACACCCCAAGCGCTTATAAATATACGCCCTGTAACGGCTGCTGTTAAGGAATTCTTTGGAAGTTCCCAGCTTTCGCAGTTTATGGATCAAACAAACCCGTTGGGTGAGCTTACGCACAAACGCCGTCTTTCGGCTCTTGGCCCGGGCGGCTTGTCTCGCGATAGAGCAGGCTTTGAAGTCCGTGACGTTCATAGCTCGCATTACGGAAGAATGTGTCCTATTGAGACGCCTGAAGGCCCAAATATCGGTCTTATAAACTCTCTTGCGACATTCGCTAGAATAAATGAATATGGCTTTATTGAAGCGCCTTATCGTGTTGTTGATAAAAAGAACAATCCTCCTAGGGTTACTAATGAATTTATTTATGTAACTGCGGATGAAGAAGAAAATTATACGGTTGCGCAGGCGAATACGCCTCTTAATGAAAAGAATGAGTTTGTTAATAAGAGGGTTGGAAGTAGATTTAAGGAAGACATTTTGGAGCTTGAACAGGATAAGATTGACTTGATGGACGTTTCTCCGAAGCAGATTGTCTCCGTTGCTACTGCACTTATCCCGTTTTTGGAAAATGATGACGTTACGCGTGCGCTCATGGGATCAAACATGCAGCGTCAGGCTGTTCCTCTTATTAACACTGATTCTCCGATAGTCGGAACAGGTATGGAATACAAAACGGCAAAAGACTCCGGCGTTGTTGTTATTGCGCAAAAATCCGGTATTGTTGATAGAGTTACTGCTAGCCAAATAGTGATCAAAAATGATGACGGATCAAAAATAGTTTATAAATTAACCAAGTTTTTAAGAAGCAATCAAGGAACATGTATAAATCAAAGACCAATCGTTAATAAGGGAGAGCATGTTTTAGAAGGCGAAATAATTGCTGATGGCCCTTCCACTCAACACGGCGAGCTGGCTTTGGGAAAGAATCCTTTAATAGGCTTTATGACATGGGAAGGCTATAACTATGAAGACGCTATTTTGTTAAGCGAAAAGCTTGTTGAAGATGACGTTTATACATCTATTCATATAGAGGAATATGAAGCTGAGACCCGTGATACGAAGCTTGGCCCTGAAGAGATCACCAGGGATATACCTAATGTTGGTGAGGATGCGCTTCGTGATTTGAATGAAAACGGTATAATACGCATTGGAGCCGAGGTTCGGCCTAATGATATACTTGTTGGTAAAGTTACACCTAAAGGCGAGACAGAGCTTACAGCAGAGGAACGCCTTTTGAGAGCTATTTTCGGTGAAAAAGCTCGTGAGGTTCGTGATACATCTTTGAGGGTTCCTCATGGCGAAAGCGGAATAATCGTTGACGTTAAAATATTTACAAGAGAAAACGGCGATGAGCTTCCCCCGGGTGTAAATCAAGTTGTGCGTGTTTATATTGCACAAAAAAGAAAAATATCCGTCGGAGATAAAATGGCCGGACGTCATGGTAACAAGGGCGTTGTTTCACGCGTGCTCCCTGTTGAGGACATGCCGTTTTTGCCCAACGGCCGCCCGTTGGACATCGTTTTAAATCCGTTAGGCGTTCCTTCCCGTATGAACATCGGCCAGGTTTTAGAGGTGCATATGGGGCTTGCTTCTAAGGCTCTGGGCTGGAAAATAGCAACACCGGTCTTTGACGGAGCAAACGAAATCGATATTATGGATACATTGGATATCGCTAATGATTTTGTTAATCTTCCTTGGGAAGAGTTTGAGACAAAATGGAAAGATAATTTGGATGAAGAAGTATTTAAGAAAATAGAAGGCAACAAAGATAACAGGGATGAATGGAAAGGCGTTAATTTAAGCCGCGATGGCAAAATAAACTTGCGCGATGGGCGCACAGGTGAATTGTTTGATAATCCTGTTACGGTCGGCTATATGCATTACTTGAAGTTGCACCATCTTGTTGATGACAAGATACATGCGCGTTCTACAGGCCCTTATTCATTAGTAACGCAGCAGCCTCTTGGTGGTAAAGCGCAATTCGGCGGCCAACGTTTCGGTGAGATGGAGGTTTGGGCGCTGGAAGCTTATGGCGCGGCTTATACGCTTCAAGAAATACTTACTGTTAAATCTGATGATATTGTCGGCCGTGTAAAGACTTATGAAGCGATTGTAAAGGGAGAAAATATTCCTGAGCCTGGTGTTCCTGAGTCGTTTAAGGTATTGCTTAAAGAACTGCAAGCACTTGCTCTTGATGTTCGCGTTCTTCAAAACTCTGTTGAGGTTGAAATAAGGGAAAGTGTTGACGAGACGGACGAGCTTGATGTTTCAATTAAAGGTATGCTGCCGGAAGAGCTTGAAAACAGTGGCAAATTTATATATAAGCATGATTTCATGCATGAGGCAGAGCCTGCTGGGCCTGAATTGCCTGCCGACGACGATATGGACGAAAAGATGGACGATGATGAATTCATAGAAATGGAAGACGAAGATGACGACGATGCATTTGAAGAAGAAATAATCATTGACGATATGCTTTTTGACGATATCTCGGATGACTTTAAGGACGAGGAATAATTGAATAGGAGAGTGGAAAGTTATGGCGGAAAAAAATAACGAGCAGTCCATCATATTTGATGCAATAAAGATAGGGCTGGCGTCTCCTGAAAAGATAAGAGAGTGGTCTCGTGGAGAAGTAAAAAAACCAGAAACCATTAACTATAGAACGCTTAAACCTGAGCGTGACGGTTTGTTTTGTGAGAGGATTTTCGGGCCTGATAAAGACTGGGAGTGCCATTGCGGCAAGTATAAACGTATTAGATATAAAGGCGTCGTTTGTGACCGCTGCGGCGTTGAGGTAACAAAGAAAAAGGTTAGACGTGAACGCATGGGGCATATAGAGCTTGCTGCTCCTGTTTCCCATATATGGTATTTCAGAGGTATACCTTCACGTATGGGATTGATACTTGCTATGTCGCCCAGAAGCCTTGAAAAAGTTTTGTATTTTGCAAATTATATCGTGCTTGATTCTGGAACATCTGGATTGCAGTTTAAACAGTTATTGACTGAAAAAGAATTTATAGAAGCAGAGGAAAAATACGGTAGAGGCACATTTAGAGCTGGCATGGGGGCTGAAGCTATAAAGGAAATCCTCCAGCAGATTGATTTAGATAAAGAAACAGCAGAGCTTAAAGCTATTTTAAACGATGCTACAGGCCAAAAACGTATTAGAATAATTAAAAAGCTTGAAGTTATTGAAGCATTTCGTGCTTCAAAGAACAGGCCAGAATGGATGATTTTGGATACAATTCCTGTTATTCCTCCTGATTTGCGCCCGATGGTTCAGCTTGACGGCGGAAGGTTTGCGACCTCCGATTTGAATGACCTATATAGAAGGGTTATAAACAGAAATAACCGTTTAAAGAGATTGCTTGATTTGGGCGCTCCTGATATTATCGTTAGGAACGAAAAAAGAATGTTGCAGGAAGCTGTGGATGCGCTTATTGATAATGGACGCAGAGGCCGCCCTGTTACAGGCCCAGGAAATCGTGCGCTTAAATCACTTTCTGACTTACTTAAAGGTAAACAAGGCCGTTTCCGTCAAAATCTTTTGGGTAAACGTGTTGACTATTCGGGTCGTTCTGTTATCGTTGTTGGGCCGAATTTGAAAATCTTCCAATGCGGCTTGCCAAAAGAAATGGCTATTGAGTTATTTAAGCCGTTCGTTATGAAGCGCCTTGTAGGCGATGGGCTTGCTCATAATATTAAATCTGCAAAACGCATGGTTGAAAGAATGCAGGGCGAGATTTGGGACGTTTTGGAAGAAGTTATTAAAGAACATCCGGTTATGCTAAACCGTGCGCCAACGCTGCACAGGCTTGGTATTCAGGCTTTTGAGCCGGTGCTTGTTGAAGGGAAGGCGTTAAAGCTTCATCCGCTCGTTTGTACTGCTTACAATGCAGACTTTGACGGAGACCAGATGGCTGTTCACGTTCCTTTATCTGTTGAAGCACAAGCTGAATGTAGATTCTTGCTTTTGGCTCCAAACAATCTATTGAAACCATCAGACGGTGCTCCTGTTGCAGTGCCTTCTCAAGACATGGTTTTGGGGATTTATTATCTCACAATACAAAAAGATGGCGAAATAGGAGAAGGTAAAGTATTTAAAGATGAGCAGGAAGCGATACTAGCTTATGACAACTTTGAAATAAGCCTTCATGCAAAGATAAAGGTTAGAAGAACATTAATAATAGACGGAGAAAAACACAGCCGTATTATTGATACAACTGTTGGGAAGATTATACTTAACGAAGCTATTCCTCAAAACATTGGCTATGTTGATAGAACTAAATTTGAAAATAAATTCAAATATGAAATAGACTTTTTAGTAAATAAAAAAGCAATAGGTAAAATTATCAACCGCTGTATAAACAAATACGGTTCTACTAGCACAGCGATAGTTCTTGATAAAATAAAGGATTTGGGATTTAAGTTCGCCACAAGAGGCGCGTTTACTGTATCCGTTTCTGATATGGAAATTCCGTCGGCTAAAAAAGATTATATTGCCGAAGGCGAAGAAAAGATTGAAAATATCATAAAAATGTTCCGTCGTGGTCTTATGACTGATGCTGAACGCCATGAAAAAGTTATCTCAACTTGGAATGAAGCAAATGAAAAGATCACTAAGGCTCTTCTTGCAGGGCTTGGGAGATATAACAACATATTTATGATGTCCGATTCCGGAGCGAGAGGTTCAACAAACCAGATTAAACAGCTTGCCGGTATGCGTGGTCTTGTTGCCAGCGCATCTGGTGTTGTTATTGAATTGCCGATTAAATCTAACTACCGTGAAGGGCTTTCCGTTTTGGAATATTTCTCGTCTGCCCATGGTGCAAGAAAAGGTCTTGCGGATACGGCTCTTAGAACGGCCGATTCGGGTTATTTAACGAGAAGGCTTGTAGACGTATCTCAGGATATTATTATTCGCGAATGGGATTGTTGTTCTGATCGTGAAGATACAGAAATGCCTGGCATGTGGGTCTCGGCTTTTGTGGATAAGGTTGTTGGCAGTAGTGAGGCTGATCATGAGGTTATAGAACCTATGACAGACAGATTAACAGGGCGTTGGTCTATCAATGATATTGTTCATCCTGAAACAGGAGAGCTTCTTGTTTCCGCAGATACTATGATAACGCCTGAACAGGCCGAAAGAGTCGATAAGGCTGGCATAAAGAGTGTTAAAATAAGAACGATTTTGACATGCCGTTCAAAAATCGGATTATGCTCAAAATGTTATGGTGCAAACATGGCATCGGGCAGGGTAGTTCGTATTGGTGAGTCAGTCGGTATTATCGCAGCCCAATCCATAGGTGAACCGGGTACTCAGCTTACAATGAGAACATTCCATACCGGCGGTATAGCCAGTAACGAGGACATTACCCAAGGTTTGCCGCGTATTGAAGAGCTTTTTGAGGCAAGAAAACCGAAAGGTCTTGCGATTATATCAGAGTTTGCCGGAACGGTTATTGTTAATGATACCAAGAAAAAACGCGAGGTTGTCGTTACTAATACCGATACTGGCGAAGTTAAGGAATATCTTATTCCTTATGGCTCTAGAATAAAGGTTTCGACGGGTGATATTGTAGAAGCTGGCGATGAGCTTACTGAAGGAAGTGTTTATCCTCATGACATCTTGAAGATTAAAGGCTTAAGAGGTGTGCAGGATTATCTTCTTCAAGAGGTTCAAAGGGTTTATAGGCTTCAAGGTGTTGACATTAATGATAAGCATATAGAAGTTATTGTGCGTCAGATGCTGAAACGTATTAAAATAGAGGAAAACGGTAGTACGGATTTCCTTCCGGGAAGCCTTATAGATTGGCTCGAATTTGAAGAAACAAATGAAAAGCTTATGTCTCAGGGGCTTGAGCCTGCTGTTGGATCACGCGTCTTGCTTGGTATAACAAAAGCATCGCTTGCTACGGATTCGTTCCTGTCTGCTGCTTCTTTCCAAGAGACAACAAGGGTTCTTACAGAAGCTGCAATAAAAGGAAAAACCGATCCACTTATTGGTCTTAAAGAAAATGTTATTATAGGAAAGCTTATCCCTGCCGGAACAGGTATGCAAACATATCGTGATATTGGCATTTCTATGACAATGGACGAAGACTTGGTTAACTAAAAAGTTTATATTTAAATTTTAAAGACCCCGGTTTGGGGGCCAGCATAGAGAAAAAGGCAGGTAGTTGCATACTATCTGCCTTTTATCTATAATGGATTTGTGTACACCCAGGCTGGCCGCTTGTATGCAGACACAAGCAATATGCCTGGACGAATACCAGAAAAATAGCACCTGATTGCTTCAGTCAAGATTCTAAGCTATAATTTTGAGTATGTTTGGTTGGATTATTTATATTTGTCGAAGGAGATGTTATAGTTATGAAAGCTGACGTGCCCGAACTACTCTTTGCCACACGGCATGATTTTCGGAAATGGTTATGTGAAAACGCAACAACAAGCAACGGCGTATGGCTTATATTCGGAAAAGCAAAGGCGGTTGTTACACTGACCGCTAATGAAGCTTTGGAAGAAGCATTGTGTTTCGGATGGATAGATGGACAAATGAAAAGTATTGACAGCACCAAATATCGTAAATATTTTGCTTGCCGCCGCCCAAAAAGTCCGTGGTCTGATAAAAACAAGAACATACTTGAAATGCTTCGCGAGAGAAATTTGATGACTGATTTGGGCGAAAAAGCTGTTGAAACTGCCAAACAAAATGGCATGTGGGATGCTTCACCATCTGGTGGGATAACTGACGAACAAATAGAAATTTTCCTTAACAAACTATCCGAGTTTACTTCTGCACAGGAAAATTTTATTAAGATGCCGCGTTCGGCTAAAGTGGCATATGTGAGAAGGTATTTATCATTTAAGAATGAAGAAACAAGGCAGAGCGATTTTGTTAAAATAGTTGATATGTTGGGTGAAAATATAAAGCCTACAATAAGCAAGAAAGGTTAATTCCGCACATTATAAGCAATATTTTCACTACCGGCAAACAATGCAAATGTGTACACACATTTAGTCCTATTAAACATGAGCGTCGTTAGAGGTTCATGTTGAAAGACCCAATGACGATGGCCTTGACCAAGCCAGATGCGAGCTGCCCTTTAATATTGAGACAACAGCTATTGGAATTGGAGGTAGTAAAGTCCATGATGTATCCTTATCTAAACCTGTCGGACGGCACTGAGGTTCTTCACTCTCATATAATAGAAGCTGACGGACTGCAAAAGGTCGAAGTTCATTTTGAAAGACCCAATGACGATGGCCTTGACGAAGCTAGATGCGAGCTGCCCGGCTATATCTGGGTAACAGCAAAAGGGTTTAACAATGATGAAATATCATTTTTTGAGAAGTTTTTGGCTAGTAATGCGCATTTAATCTATCGATATGCTAAATCCGGGGGCGTTAATATTGCCTAGCTTATTTTCCATATGCGGATATAAGGTTTATTTCTGGTCAAATGAGAACAATGA
>CAYVCG010000001.1:59207-67524 GCA_964449985.1 uncultured Defluviitaleaceae bacterium | reverse complement strand
GGGCGCGCAAGAACGCTTGAGGAAGTGGGCAAGGAATTTAATGTTACAAGGGAGCGCATTAGGCAAATAGAAGCGAAAGCGTTAAGAAAGCTCAGGCACCCCAGCAGAAGCAAAAAACTAAAGGAATTTCTTGAATAAATAATAAGGGCGGCCTATAGGTCTTTTCTCCAAAAAGAGGAAGCACCTATGTGTACGCCCATTTTTTAAATAAAGGCGGTTTTTTTGTGGAAATATCTTTGAGGTTAAAAACAATTGCGGGGCTTGTTGAAGGAAATTCTTTGGCTGACATCGGAACGGATCATGCATACATACCGATATATCTTGCGCTAAATAAAAAGATAGAAAGGTCTGCCGCTTGCGACATAAAGAAAGGCCCGCTTGATATTGCGGCGGAGAATATTAACAAATATGGGCTTGGGCATATTATAGAAACAAGGCTGGGAAATGGGCTAGAAAAGGTGCAGCCGTTTGAATTTGAAACGGCAGTTATCGCCGGAATGGGCGGAATGCTTATAGCGGATATTATGAAGGCTTCTATGCAGTGTGCCAAAAGTTTTAAACAGCTTGTTCTGCAGCCTCAGCTTGATATACCGTTCGTTAGAAGGTTTCTTCATGGCTCAGGTTTTAAAATAGATAATGAAGTTCTTGTTTTTGACGATAATAAATATTATAACATAATTGTTTGTTCAAAAGGCTTTGAAGCTCCGTATTCTGAAATAGAATATATGCTTGGCAAATGTTTGATTTCTAAAAAGGACAGTTTGCTAAAGGATTATATTTTGTATAAGCTTAATGAAATAAACATCATACTGGAGAGTATTGAAAAAGCGCCTGTAAAAAGTGATGCATCCGTTGCAAAAGCGGCTGAGCTAAACAGTTTGCAAAACGTTTATAATGAGGTGATCAGATGTCTTTAAAATGCGGGGATATTATTGATATACTGGAACGCTTTGCCCCTAGCTGTTTGGCGGAGGGATGGGATAATGTCGGTTTGATTGTCGGAAGTAGACAGGCGAATATAAAAAAGATTCTCGTTGCGCTTGATGCAACGATGGACGTTGTTGACGAAGCTGTTGCTATAGGCGCAGAGCTTATTATCACGCATCATCCAGTCATTTTTAAGCCAATACCGAAGATTTCTGATGATACTCCTTTGGGTAGAAAGCTTTTAAAAATAATTCAAAACGGTATATGTATATATTCCATGCATACAAATCTTGATATTGCGCCGGGCGGAACAAATGACGAGCTAGCAAGGATTTTGGGCGTTGAAAACACTGGTGCGATGTTTATTACTGATGATGGGGTTTCCGCAATCGGAAGAAAAGGAGTCTTATCAGAGCCTATGTCACTTGGGCAGTTTGCAGAGCATGTTAAAGATCGGCTGGGGCTTTCCTCAATACGGTTTGTGGGAGAAGCAGATTGTGTTATCAAAACGGTCGGTATTTCTACGGGTTCGGCATCTAATAGCAAGAATTTTGCAGAGGCGAAGGCAGCTATGTGTGACGCTTTTATAACCGGCGATATAAGGTTTCATGAAGCCCAGGAAGCTCTTACTATCGGGCTTTGCTTAATAGATGCCACGCATTATGCCAGCGAGAATATAATTGTCGGAAAAATAGCTGAAATTGTTGGTTCTAAACTTAAGGAATGTGGAATAAATATATCTATTATCCCTTCTGCGGTAGACGGTCAGGTATTCAAAAATATATAGAGGAATGATTTCTTAATGGAAGACTTAATGGAAAAATTAAAAGCAAGTATTTTTGGTGAAGAAACCATTTTTGTTAAACGAGGGACAACTGTAGCTGAGCTTGCAAAAAAATACTCGTATTTATGTAAAAACCCTATACTTGTTGCAAAGGTTAATAACGAAATCGTGGAAATGCATAGGAAGCTTATATCTGATTGCAAGCTGGAGTTTCTTGATATAACGTCGTTGCAAGGCCTTCGCGTGTATAAAAGAACGGCTGCTTTTATTATGATTTGCGCTGCCAAGGAAATCATAGGAAAAGATGCTAGGATCGTTATTGAGCATTCTATCAATAAAAACTACTATTGTGAGATAATAAGCGAAACGCTGCAAATAACCGAATCTTTGCTTGAGCGTATAGAAAAGCGCATGTATGAGCTTGTCGCTATGAATCTTACTATTGAAAAGGTGTCGTTGCCGCTGGATGAAGGCATAAAGCTTTGTGAAGAAATAGGTGCGACAGATAAGGTTCAGATGCTAAAGTATAGAAGAACAGGCAATGTTAATTTTTATAAGCTGGGATGGTTTTATGACTATTTCTATGGCCAAATGGCTACGAGCACAGGCTGTATAAACCTATTCCGATTGTCTAAAGAAGCGGATGGCTTCCTTCTGGAATTTCCAACCCCGTCTAATCCTCATGAAATACAGGAAAAGAAGGTATTAAGTAAAATAACGAATATATTTAAACAATCAAACCGCTGGGCAAAAATTTTAAAAGCGGATACAGTTGGTGCTTTAAACGATATTATTTGCAACGGCCAGCATGGAGAGTTTATACGAACAAATGAGGCTCTTCATGAAAAGAGTATAGCCTCTATAGCGGATACTATATATTCTCAGGGCAAGAAAATTATATTGATTGCGGGCCCGTCCTCATCCGGGAAAACCACCTTTGCGCACAGGCTTAGTATACAATTGCGCGTTAATGGCTTAAAGCCGCATATCATCTCTATGGATAACTATTTTGTAAACAGGGAGCATGTCCCGATTGACGAATTCGGTCAGCCTGACTTTGAGAATATACAAGCGATAGATGTTGAACAAATAAATTCTGACCTTGCAAGCTTGCTAAAAGGCGAGATAGTAGAAATCCCGAAGTTTAGCTTTATGACAGGCACGCGTGAAGCATATGGAAAGCTTTTGCGCCTTGATACAGATGATATTTTGATCATTGAAGGTATACACGGCCTGAATGAAAAAGTTACTGCGACCATTCCTAAGCAGAGCAAGTTTAAGATATTTATTAGCGCGTTGACCCAGCTAAATATGGATGATCATAACCGTATTGCGACTACTGATACAAGGCTAATCAGAAGAATCGTTAGGGATAACCAGTTTAGAAATTTTGGGGCGATTAAAACGATTGAAATGTGGCCTTCTGTAGGCAGGGGTGAGGAACGCTATATATTCCCGTTCCAAGAGGATGCAGACGCTATGTTTAATTCTGCTCTTGTTTATGAGATGTGTATTTTGAAGCAGTTTGCAGAGCCTTTGCTGTTTAAAATTGATAATTCTTTGCCCGAATATGCGGAAGCAAAAAGGCTTATAAAATTTTTAGATAGTTTTATCGGCATATCCAGCGAAGAAGTTCCAAAAAATTCTATTTTGCGTGAATTTATTGGCGGTGGATGTTTTAAAACGTGATTATGGCTGTGCAAAGTTTCTTATAATTTAATAAAGGTTACGGAGAGTTGTGGATAATTCATAGAGGGGAGCTAGCTATGAAAAAAATATTCTTTTTACTTGCTTTTATTACTTTATCTCTAACGATGACATCGTGTAAGACACGCAATCAAGAAAAAGATGTTTTAAATAATACTACAATCAACGAAACTGCTACTCCAGAAAAAGTTACAAAACCAAGTAAGTCTCCAACTGAAAGAAATACTCATGCCGCAGAGCAAACCGAGGGTTATTATATTTTACCAGATAGCGATAAAAAAATAATATCAACTGAAGATTTATATATTCTTGATGATTTCACTCTCAGGCTTGCGAAAAACGAAATATTCGCACGAAAGGGCTATATTTTTAAAGATAAGTCACTTAAACAGTATTTTTCAAACATGTCATGGTATAAAATGGATAGCACTCGAAAAGGGTCATTTGATGAGCTGAGTGAAATCGAGCGTGAAAACGTTACTTTAATTGACAATTATATTAATCTCGAATATTTTCGATATATTGATATGTATGAAAAAACTACCAAGGACGGAGAATTATGCTATATACAAAGATTAAACAAAGACTTAAATTATGATGGAGTTTTGGAGAAAATCACAGTTTATTATTATTCTTGGGATGACTATTCATCCAATGACTACTTACGCTTTGATAGTTACGAGATTGAAATAATGGATGCAAACGGAAAAGTGTATAGTATACAAGTCTACGAGGAACACATCTATCCATGTTTAATGTTTGCTGATTTTGATGTAAACGATAACCTGCTTCAATTTTACATTAATGCAGCAGGACCTAGCGCGGATCCAAGCACGTGGATATATAGCTTCGATGGTACCCAAATTATATCTAATATGCATATGATAGGACACATAACTCGATACGATGGTGATTCTAGGCTATACTCTTTTGGTAGATACAATGTAAATTGTTATTATGATTTGAATAATGGATTAACACCATTACCTAAAGAAAATATTGTTGGTACAACAATAACTGAAAGTTATAATATAGAACTATTTAGCAAACCAAGGACAGGTTATACAAGCACTATGCTCTCTAATCCTCTTACGGATCCTGATTACAAATACGAGGGTAGATTTAAGGAAGAGTATATCGGAGTTATCCCCGCAGACACTCCTCTTTTGATTACAGATATTGAATTTGCACCTTATGTAGATAGTGATGATGATGAATACTATAGCGTCCCTTGGTTAAAAGTTAAAACGCCCGAAAATATAGAGGGCTGGTTTTGTTTGATGTACGGTGACTAAAGGATTTATACTTTTGTTACTTCAAAGCATAAAACCTTTGACATATGCAGAAAAGTTTTTAACAAATTTTTCAAAACCCTTGCATTATGCATAAATGCATGATATACTACCATATATTAAAGTTAATAGTGTGTTGTCGGTGAGAGAGTGGGCGAATGTGTCCACTCTTTTATGTTTTATAGTCCGGCTGTATATTTTTTCTTTTGTATTTTGTTTATTTTATTATATACATTGGGAGGTAGTTTGGAAAATGGATAATGGAACGGAAATTATTGAAGCTCTAAAACAGATCGAAAAAGAGAAGGGAATTGATAGGGAGATAATATTTGAAGCGATAGAATCCTCTCTTGTTACAGCATGCAAGAAAAATTTTGGAACATCGCAAAACGTTAAAGTTATTATTGACAGGGATACAGGCAACGTTCAGGTTTTTGCGCAAAAAATGGTCGTTGATGAGGTCGAAGATTATAATCTGGAGATCTCTCTTGATGAGGCGAAGAAGATAAACATAAACTTTTGTGTTGGAGATACAGTTGACATAACAGTTACTCCAAAGAATTTTGGGCGTATTTCCGCTCAGACTGCAAAACAGGTCGTTGTTCAAAAGTTCCGTGAGGCTGAAAGGGATCTTTTGTATAACGAGTATAAGCAGAAGGAAAAAGAGATTATAACAGGTATTGTTCAAAGGCGCGACCGTAAAAACATAGTAATAGCTCTGGGAAAGACGGATGCTGTGCTTACGCCTAATGAGCAGATTCCCGGTGAGGATTATATATTTAACGAGCGCATAAAGGTTTATGTTGTGGAAGTTAAGCAAACGCCTAAAGGCCCACAGATTGTTGTTTCAAGAACGCATCCGGATCTTGTTAAACGCCTATTCGAACAGGAAGTTCCTGAGGTGTTTGACGGAACTGTGGAAATAAAGTCAATTGCAAGAGAAGCAGGTTCCAGAACAAAAATTGCTGTATTTTCTAAAAATAACGATGTAGATGCAGTCGGCTCATGCGTTGGGCAGAACGGCTATAGGGTAAACTTTGTTGTTAATGAGCTTAAAGGCGAAAAGATCGATATTATAAACTGGAGTGATGACCCGAAGCAATACATCGCATCTGCTTTAAGCCCAAGCAATGTTTTGGCTGTGGCTATAAATGATGCAGAGCATAGCGCTAAGGTTGTCGTGCCCAATCATCAGCTTTCTCTAGCTATCGGTAAAGAAGGACAAAATGCAAGGCTTGCAGCAAGGCTTACGGGTTGGAGAATAGATATAAAGAGCGAGACACAGGCTAGAGAAACGCAGTTTGTGGATGATTCTGATTATTTTAATTATGCTGATAGTGGATATTATTTTGAAAACACATTCGGCGATAATGGTGGCTATGGCTATGGGGAATACTCGGAAAACTACGAATATGACTATAACTACGAAAATGCCAGCGCCGCTTATGAAGAAGCAGGATATGGCGATTATGAAAACGGAAACGGCTCTAATGAATAATGGTGAATAGTTATAAATATTAAAATAGTTTAAAGGAGTTGGATTTTTATTAAGCCACGTAAAATACCTTTAAGAAAATGCACGGGATGTTTGGAAATGAAAAATAAAAAGGAATTGGTTAGGATAGTTCATAATGATGAAGGTGAGTTTTCTCTTGATTTCACAGGGAAAAAGCATGGACGTGGGGCTTATGTTTGCCCAAATATATCGTGCCTTGAAAAAGCGCATAAATCAAGAGGTTTAGAGAGGTCATTTAAATGCGCTGTGCCTTCGGAAATATATGAAAACCTAAGAACGGAGTTGGAAAATGCAGGCAAAAATTAAACTGCTTTCTCTTTTAAGCCTTGCTCAAAAGGCCGGAAAGCTTTTAACAGGCGAGGAAACATGCGAACGCTCGTTAAGAGCAAAAGAAGCAAGGCTTGTTATTGTGTGTGAAGACGCTTCGGACAATACAAAGAGTAAATTCAACAAAAAATGCTTTTACTACGGTGTTCCGATATATATTATCTTAAAAAAGGACGAATTGAATAAAGCTATTGGAAAGCAAAACAGAGCTACAGCAGTGATTGTGGACAGTGGTTTTGCACTGACGATTGAAGAAAAATTAAAGGATATATTATCGGACGGACAAATTATTACTGATTAAACCCACGGAGGTGTGTATATGTCAAAAATAAGAGTGCATGAATTGGCAAAGAGCTTAAATGTCAATAGCAAGTCTCTGATAGAGAAATTGTCTAAAATAGGCATAGAAGCTAAGAATCATATGAGCTCTGTATCTTTAGACGATGCCAAGAAGGTTTCAGCGATGCTTGATAAGCCGGAGCAAAATGAAACGCCCGGGCGTGTTGCTGATTCATCAAGAATAAAATCTCAAAGACCAATGGAAGGAACTTCTATGAATATAAAAAGCAGTGAAAATATAACAATAAAAAATGAGGGTGAATCAGCTTCAGCAGTAAAGCGTGAAGCAGGATCTTCCGAGCAAGCGCAGGGAAATGCGCAAAATGATAGACCGCCATACCAAGGCCGCCAACAAGGAGATAGACCGCCATATCAAGGCCGCCAACAAGGGGATAGGCCACCATATCAAGGTCGCCAACAAGGGGATAGACCGCCATATCAAGGACGCCAACAAGGGGATAGACCGCCATATCAAGGCCGCCAACAAGGCGATAGGCCGCCATATCAAGGCCATCAACAAGGTGATAGACCACCGTATCAAGGCCGTCAACAAGGCGATAGACCACCTTATCAAGGCCACCAACAAGGCGACAGACCACCATATCAAGGTCGTCCGCAAGGCGATAGACCGCCATATCAAGGTCGTCCGCAAGGCGATAGACCGCCATACCAAGGCAGACCGCAAGGCGATAGACCGCCATACCAAGGCAGACCGCAAGGCGATAGACCGCCATATCAAGGCAGACCGCAAGGCGACAGACCGCCATACCAAGGTCGTCCGCAAGGTGATAGACCACCATACCAAGGCCGTCCGCAAGGCGATAGACCGCCATATCAAGGCCGTCCGCAAGGCGATAGACCGCCGTATCAAAATCGCCAACAAGGCGACAGACCACCATATCAAAATCGCCAACAAGGCGACAGACCACCGTATCAAAATCGCCAACAAGGCGATAGACCGTCATATCAAGGCCGCCAACAAGGCGATAGGCCTCCTTATCAAGGAGATAGGCAATATCAAGGACATCAAGGCGGATACAACAAACCGACAACGATTGATGATAAGATAAAAGCTTTGGAAAAATCTAAGGATAAATCTGCCGCAACAGCAGCCGAAAAACCGGATAAGGATCACAGCAGAAGGCTCAACAAACCTCCGATTAAAAACGACAGAAAACAGGTCGCAAAAGATGCTGAGCGTCCTATGGAAAGACCGAATTTGAAGAATCCGGTTAGGCTCAAACCAGAACCTGCACCTGTTGATTTAGAGCCTAAACTTATACAGATTCCGCCTGTTTTAACAATAAAAGAGCTGGCCGAGATTATGGGTATTGCCGGAAGCGAAGTTATAAAAAGCCTTATCAAAAACGGCGAAATGCTTACACTAAACCAAGAAATTGATATTGAAAAGGCTTCTTCTATCGC
>CAYVCG010000001.1:0-59107 GCA_964449985.1 uncultured Defluviitaleaceae bacterium | reverse complement strand
GCGAAATGCTTACACTAAACCAAGAAATTGATATTGAAAAGGCTTCTTCTATCGCAGAGAATTTTAACTTCCTTGTGGAAGAGGAAGTTGAGGTTGATTTATTTGAGGAAAACTTCTCAGAGGAAGAGGAATCTGAGGAAGATTTAGAGGAACGTCCTCCAGTTGTTGTTGTTATGGGTCACGTTGATCATGGAAAGACGTCTCTTTTGGATTCCATTCGTAACAGCGCAGTAACAAGTGGTGAGGCTGGCGGTATAACCCAGCATATCGGCGCATATACCGTAGAAATAAATGGAAAGGTAATAGCATTCCTTGATACGCCCGGTCATGAGGCGTTTACAGCAATGCGTATGAGAGGCGCTCAGGTTACTGATATAGCTATTCTTGTTGTTGCAGCAGACGATGGTGTCATGCCGCAAACTATCGAGGCGATAAACCATGCAAAGGCAGCCAATGTTGATATAATTGTTGCTATAAACAAAATTGATAAGCCAAGCGCAAACCCAGATAGGGTTAAGCAGGAGCTTACAGAATACGGTCTTGTTGCTGAAGAATGGGGCGGCGATACGGTTTGTGTTCCAGTATCAGCTATGAATAAAACTGGTATTGACCAGCTTTTGGAAATGATAATAATAACTGCCGAAATGAAAGAATTAAAAGCTAATCCGAATAAAAATGCAAGAGGAACAATCATAGAAGCCCAACTTGATAAAGGCCGTGGGCCTGTTGCAACAGTTCTGGTTCAAAGTGGAACGCTTAAAATAGGCGATCCCCTTGTCGCAGGGGGTTGCTTTGGTAAAATCAGAGCCATGATGGATGACAAGGGCAAAAAGGTTAAAGAGGCTGGCCCGTCTATGCCTGTGGAAATACTTGGCTTGTCGGAAGTTCCTCAGGCTGGAGATATGTTCTATGTTGCGGAAAATGAGAAGCACGCAAGGCAGGTTTCAGAAGCATATGTAGCAAAAGGCAGAGTCGAGATGACAAAGGCACAAATCCATAAGGTATCCCTTGATGATTTGTTTAATCAGATCCAAGCAGGAAGCGTTAAGGAACTTAATATCGTTGTTAAGGCCGATGTTCAAGGTTCTGTAGAGGCTGTTCGCCATAGCTTGGAGAAGCTATCCAATGAAGAGGTTAGGGTAAGGATATTGCATGGCGGTGTTGGTTCGATAAACGAATCAGACGTTATGCTGGCATCAACATCCGGAGCTATTATTATCGGATTTAACGTTCGTCCCGAGCCAGCAGCTAAAGCTATAGCGGGCGAAAATGATGTTGATATAAGGCTATATAGGGTTATTTATAGCGCTATAGAGGATATTCAGCTTGCTATGAAAGGCATGTTGGATCCGATTTATGAAGAAAAGGTTATCGGCCATGCGGAGATCAGACAGATATTTAAGGCATCCGGCGTCGGAACTATCGGCGGTTCTTATATTACGGACGGTAAGTTCGTTCGTAATGCAAAGACAAGGATAATGCGTGACAATATCGTAGTATACGATGGTGAGCTGGATACTCTGAAACGCTTTAAGGATGATGTTAAAGAGGTTAACTCGGGTTATGAATGCGGCCTTTTGTTCAACAAGTTTAACGATATTAAAGTCGGGGATATTGTTGAGGCTTATGTTATAGAAGAAGTGGCAAGATAAAGGAGCAAAGTAAAAATGGCTAATAACACCAGAATGGTTAGAATAAACGACGAAATAATGCGAGAAGTTGCAAATATCATAAGATCAGACATCAAGGATCCAAGAATTGGCGCTATGGCAAGCGTTATTAAAACAGAAACGACAAACGATCTTTCGTATACAAAGGTTTATGTCAGCGTTTTTGGAGACGAGACACAGAAAAAGGAAGCTATGACAATATTAAAAAATGCATCCGGCTTTATCAGGAAGGAAATAGCGCGAAGAATAAATTTGCGCAATACGCCAGAATTTAAGTTTATTCTTGATGAATCTATAGAATATAGTGCAAGGATAAACGAGATAATTAAAGAAATAGGCGAAAGTCATAATGATAAAGAGGATGAGTGATCGCGCAATGCCTGAAAACCTTTTTAATGATTTTACAATACTAAAGGATACGCTCTGCGATTGTAAAAAAATAATAATCGCAGGGCATATCAACCCAGACGGAGACGCTGTGGGGGCATGTTTTGCCTTTGCTTTATGCATGAAGGAAATAGGTAAACAGCCTGTGATTCTTCTGGATAATTATTCCTGCAAATACTCTTTTTTAAAGGGCAGCGAGTTTATTTATGACGGGGATTATTCCGAACTATCCGGAGATGCTTTTGTTGCGCTGGATACTTCATCAGTAGACCGTTTTTCGTCCGAAGCATTTAAGGTTTATGAACGCACAGCTATCAAAATAGTTATTGATCACCATATAAGCAACGTCTGCTTTGCGGATTATAACTTTGTTGTGGCAGATGCTTCTTCAACGTCTGAAATAATGTATGATGCTGTTACGGAGTTTATTAAGCCAACGAAGGATATAGCCGAATGTATATACACAGGAATAATATTTGATACGGGCGGGTTTAGGCATGGTTCAACAACCCCAAAAACCCAGCGCATAGCTGCGGAGCTAATTGCTCTTGGTATTGATTTTTCTCATATATACACTGAGATTATGCAGATTCATTCCTTTGAGGAAGCAAAAATATTCGGCATAGCGTTGGATAGGCTTGTTTTGGATGAAAGCTATCCTATTGCATATAGTTTTTTAACAATCGAAGATATGAAAAGGGCAAACGCTACATACAACGACTTGGATGGCGTTGTTGAATACTTGCTTAACATAAGAGGAGTGCAGGCTTCGTTTCTTATTACAGAACGCCCTGAAAATATAACAAAGGCCAGCATACGCTCTAAGCAGATAGATGTCAGCAAAGTCGCTGGGATGTTTGGCGGCGGAGGGCATAAAAAAGCCGCCGGTGCAACGTTATTAGGAACTGTTGATCAGGCTTGTGAAACAATGCTAAACGCTTTAAAGGCTGCTCTTAAAAATTAATAAACGGAGAAACCACATGGCTAAAAAATACAGGAATAACAATATTCACGGTGTTATAAACGTTTATAAGGAAAAAGGATTTACATCACATGACGTTGTTGCTATCATAACAAAGTATACCGGAGCTAAGGCAGGCCATACGGGAACACTCGATCCTGATGCAGAAGGTGTTCTGCCGGTATGCCTTGGAAAAGCAACACGCCTTGCAGATTATATAATGGCGGACGAAAAGCAATATAAGGCTGAGGTCGTTTTAGGCATTACAACAGATACGCAGGACTCTACAGGCGAAATACTGGAGAGGAATAACGTAACATGCGATTATGATGCAATAAAGGCGGCAGTGGATTCGTTTTTGGGTGAATATATGCAGATGCCGCCTATGTATTCCGCAATTAAAATAGGCGGCCAAAAGCTTTATGATTTGGCAAGGAAGGGCAAGGATATTGAGAGGCCAAAGCGCTTGGTTTGCATCAGCCAAATAGATGTTGTGTCTTTTTCTGCGCCTGATAGATTTGAAATAGATGTAACATGCTCCAAAGGCACATATATCAGGGCTTTATGCAGCGATATTGGCGAAAAGCTTGGCTGTGGGGCTCATATGGGAAGCTTGCTGCGCACAAGAACAGGTGTGTTTGATATCGTTGATGCAATAAAGCTTAGCGATATTAAAGAAATTGTGGAACAAGATAAACTAAACAATATAATACTGCCGTTCCAAAGCATTCTTTCGGATTATAAAAAGGTTATCGTTTCGCAGCAAGCCCATAAATATCTTTATAACGGCAATAAAATAGCCGCAAGCTATGCAGACAGAAGCGATTTAATAACCGGGGAAGAAAATATTGCTGTATATGATCATGAGGGGAACATCGTTGGCGTTTATAAAACGATTGACGATCAAGGCGAGTTGTTTTTAAAGCCTGTCACAATGCTTATTTGATAAGGGGTTTTTTTAAATGAAACATATTTTTGATAACAATCTAAATTTGATACATAACGATACAGCTTTGACTATAGGGAATTTTGACGGCCTTCATACCGGGCACCGTAAGCTGATTTCGGTTGTTAAGGAATGTTCTCAAAAATACAAGTTGGACAGCGCTGTTTTATCATTTACGCCTCATCCAATGTCCACACTCACCGATGATTCTCATTTTCAGACAATAACATCCCCTGAAGAAAAGTCTTTCCTCTTGCAGGATATTGGGATAGATTTTTATATAGAATATCCTTTTGACAAGGACTTTTCCATGATAGGCCCGGAATGCTTTGTTGAGGAGATTTTGTTTAAGCAACTAAGATGCAAGGTGATAGTTGTTGGAAAGGGTTATCGTTTTGGCAAAAACAGAAAAGGCTCTTATGAAATGCTTTGCGAACTAGGCAAAAAGAACGGTGTTTCTGTAATAGGCTGTGACCATGTTGAGGAAAACGGGAAAAAGGTTAGTAGCAGCAAAATAAGAAAGCTCATATCGCAAAAAGAGTTTGGGCAGATAGAAAAATATTTGACAAGGCCGTATTTTATAATGGGAAAGGTTTTGCATGGCAAAAAGCTGGGGAGGACTATCGGCTTTCCCACAGTTAACCTAACCCCTTATAAAAACAAGGTCTTGCCACCCTGCGGTATATACTTTACCAAAACCAAGTTTGACGGCACGGAATACTATAGCGTTACAAATATCGGTGATAACCCAACGGTTAACGGCGAAACAACTGTTATTGAGACTTATATTTTCGGTTTTGACGGAGATTTATACGGCAAAACCGTTTGGATAGATTTCTATAAGTTTTTACGGGATGAGATAAAGTTTCAATCCGTGGAGCAGCTAAAAGAACGAATAACAATGGATATAACTCTAGCCAAGGATTATTATGGCATACAATAGCACAAACAAAGCCTCATGCATATTATGTATTAATCATTTTATGCGGGGGCTTTCATTATGCAGGGGCTAACTGATTTGGATATTTTGCAGCTTGTTAAATATTCCTATATGGATCTTTCTAATAAAGATGATTATAACGGTTATGTGTCCGATAAAAACATATTGATAAATAACAAAACAAGAATCGGCGATACTGCCGTTTTTTTTGAAAGAGGAATGCTCAATAGATCACAAACCCATGGCATGGCTAAAGGCCAGGATCTGGCTAGAAAAAAGAAGGTTAGGGTGCGCTTTAATTTCGAAAAGGTTATTGAAGAGGTGCGAAGAAATGAAAACCTTAAAAACCTTATTCTTATTGGCCATGAAAATGATAATGTTATGACAGGCAATGAAAAGGGCACTGGGCTTGTTGTTTTTGCGTTTAAAAACTATGCAACAAATGAGATTTATTTCGTATGCCGTGGTTCTGAAGGCGAAATGTTTGATTTTGTCGGTGATTGGGTCGATAAAATAAAACAGCGAAAATGGACTGAAATATTCAAATCAGAGGATTGGCGCGATAATTTTAATATGATATTTGGATCATCAAGCAATTTTGCTCCGCTTGTGTCGTTTGTTAAAGATATTAAGGCCAAATACGGCGACAGCAAGACTAAATACAGTGCCTTTGGGCATTCCAAAGGAGGAGGCCTTGCAATATATCTTGCGTCATACTTTGATAATATGGGTGGTGCTTCTATAGACGGTATTGGATTGCCAATGGAAGTTGCGCTGGAAAATCGCAATTATAAGGCTAGGCTGCAAGCGGCGAATTTTAGCAACAAAGTTGCCGAAAATGATATTGTGGGCAGGTTACTTGTACATTATGAAAAGGTTGAAACATTGAAAATGAACCGCAGGTTTGAAGACGAGAATGGCGTTTTAGTAAATCCCTTTGATTTTGAAGGCTTTGTATGGTCTCATTATCCCGATGCAATATTTATAAATGAGCTGCTTATGGGAGTTGTATCAAATGCAAAGCATATAATGCCGACTATTATGGATGTTATTAATAAATTTATTATGCTTGGGGTTAGGCACGAAGAGCTTCCAAAGCTAGAGAAAGCAACGCATAAAGACTTTATAACGGCTATGGAAGAAAAATGCATAACATTTTTGGATGGTTTACTTGATGACCATCAAAAGAAGCAATAATAATTAATAACCTCGCCAATTGGGCGGGGTTGTTTATTAAGTAGGTTTGATTATTGAATATCATCAATCAACTCTTTATATATATCGCTTTTGGAAACTCCCCTGTCTTTAGCTGCTTTTTTCATAGCGTCCATTTTACTCATGCCTTGGCCGATATACATCGATACATGGTCTTTGATAGATGTTTCGAGCCATTTTGCCCTTTCTTCATCCAAAAGCCCGCCGATATCAACCCCATGAATAACAAGCACAATCTCGCCACGGGGTTCTGTCGTTTTGAACTTATCTATTAGTGAGGAAAGCGTTCCTCTCACTATTGTTTCATGCTGCTTTGTGAGCTCACGAAGCACGGTTGCTTCTCTATTTCCTAATGTTTCATACAGTGTTTCCATCGTTTCTAATAAACGGTGAGGCGCTTCATAAAATATAATAGTTCGAGTTTCTGCTTTAACTAAATCAAGTATCTGTTTGCGCTCTTTTTTATTAGTTGGCAAAAAACCTTCAAAGCAGAATCTGCGTGTGGGCAGGCCGGAAAGCACGAGCGCCATTACAGAAGCACAAGCGCCCGGGCATACAGTAACCTCTATGCCGTTTTCATAACACAGCCGTATTAAATCCTCGCCGGGGTCAGAAATGCCTGGCATTCCTGCATCTGTAACAAGGGCGGCAGTTTCGCCGTTTAAAATACGTTTTATTATTTCCATGCCCTTTGTTTTTTTGTTGTGCTCATGATAACTTGTCAGGGCTGCTTTAATATCATAATAATTAAGCAGTTTTTGAGTGTGTCTTGTGTCTTCCGCCGCTATAAAATCAACCTCTTTTAACACCCGTAAGACCCTAAGCGTTATATCTTCCAAATTCCCTATAGGTGTTGCGCAAACATAAAGCATTCCCGGCATAATAAAATTCCTTTCACGATGTCTTTTAACAGCATAATTATATCATCTTATATCCATACTATTCCATAAGTTTTTAAATTTATTTATTGAGTAATAATATGTTTTTTTGTATAATCAAAATGAAACCATTTTGCGTTTATATAATTATAAACTTCTAAACAAGATTAAATAAATAATGAAAAGAGGAATGCATGATGGGCTTAATCAAGGCAGCAATAACATCCGCTAAAAGTACATTATCTGATCAATATTATGATTTTTTTACAGCTGATATGAAACCACGTGATTTGATGCGCAGGATTTACAGAAGAACAGAGCGTGGCGCAAATACTAAAAGCAATGAAGGCGTTATCACAAACGGTTCTAGAATAGTTGTTCCTGCCGGTGTCGCTTGTATTATAACCGATAATGGGCTTGTGCGTGAATTTGTTGCGGAAGCGGGGGAATATGTTTTCCAGAGCGGTTCTGAATCCAGTTTTTTTGATGCTCAAGGTTTATATGGTGGTTTAAAAAGGATATTTGACAAATCGGTCGAGCGTATTAAAATGGGCGGCGAAAGCGGCAAGGATATGCGGATATATTATGTAAATACTAAAGAGATATTAGACAACCTTTTTGGAACTCCAGAGCCTGTTCCTTATGAGGATCCGCAATACAGGGCTATTAATCTTAAATATCACGGTTCATATAGCTTTAAAATTATAGATCCGATTGCGTTTGTTGAAAACGTTGTGGGAACTGTTGCAGAAGTGTATACAGCGGATGAGTATTCGTCAAGAATAAAGCCCGAATTTATGACGAAGCTTAACGAGGTTATAAACAAACAGAATGTTCCTTATAACAAGCTTTCATCCAGAGGCACAGAAATAACTGAATATATGAATGATATTTTGGACAGCGCATGGACACAAAATCGCGGTATTGTCATAGTTTCCGTTGGCATAAACGGGATTACCCTTGATAGTAAGTCTCAGGCGAGGGTCGAGAAAATGTCTGATGCTATGTTCTTTTCCGATAAAAATGCGGCAGGCGGTCTTTTGGCATCCGCCGGTGCAGATGCTATGGTCAATGCGGCAAACAATAGCGGCGGAGTTGCTATGGGTGTTTTTGGCATGAATCTTGCCGGCCAAGCTATGAATAATATGGGCTCTTTTATTCAAAATATGCCCGAGCCTAGTCGGACGTTTAAACATGTCAGCAACTTATGGCGATGCTCTTGTGGCGAAACCAACAGCACAAAATTCTGTTCTTCCTGCGGCAAGCCAAATCCTGCCCAAAGCGGTTCTTGGAAGTGCTCCTGTGGCAATGAAAATAGCGCTATGTCTAAGTTCTGCGGAGAATGTGGTTCTCCAAAGCCTTCGGAGCCTTCGCTTAAATGCCCTGCTTGTGGTTTTGTTAGCGAAAAGCCTGTTAAGTTCTGCCCGGAATGCGGCGCTGCAAAATAACCTTGTGCTAATAAAAATGATTGGGAGAGTATGTTATGAAGAATAACATGATTAGGCGGCTGCTATATATTGTTGTTATGGTGTGTATAACAGTTGGGACTGTAAACATCACGATTAATCTTAGCCCACGTTATGCCATGGCAGATGTTGGGAATTTTAATAGTTATGATTCAGATGGAGGAAGCTTTGACGGGGGAGGATACGACGGAGGTTATGGCAGTAGTAACGGCGATTCTAGTGACTTTTTGATATGGATTATTTTGCTGTTCTTTACGAATGGGCCGTTGGGATTTGTTGGATTAATTGTTGTTGTTATAGTTCTAGTGTTTATTGGCAAGAGTGTAAGCCGCAATAGCAGTTCTTCGGATAAAAACCTGCGCCCGTTAGACAGTTCGCAAATACCTCAAAACCATCCGAATAACACTGAGGCGATATCAGCGCAAATAAAAGAGGAAGACCAGTTATTCTCATCAGATAAGTTTATTTCATGGTCAAAAGAAGTGTTTGTTCAGCTTCAAACAGCATGGACCAAACGTGATTGGAAATTGGCAAGGCCTTTCGAAAACGATACGCTTTTCAAGACGCATCAGTTGCAGCTTCAAGAGCATATTGATAACAAAAGGACTAATATCGTGGAAAATATTTGCGTAAATGATGCGTATTTGACAGCATATTCAAAGGATGAAGATTATGCTTATCTGACCGTTTATTTAAATGCGAAGATGAATGACTACTTTATCGACGATGAAACCGGCAAGGTATTGCGCGGAGATCCTAATAAAGTATATCGTATGGCATACTTGCTGAAATTTATACGCAGCGCGGATACAAAAACGAATCCGTCTACAAGCAACCTAAGCACGACTAACTGTCCTAATTGTGGCGCGCCGACTGATATAACATCATCCGGACAATGCCAGTATTGTGACAGCGTTATAACAACAGGTAAGTTTGACTGGGTGCTGTGTGAGATAAACAGTGTTAGAGGGTATTAGGATTTGAATATTGTGGAATAGGGTGGATAAAAATTCCAACCTTAGGCTGTGGACAATTTATCGAACAATACGGGCGCGCAATGCGCGCCCCTACAGAAATTCTGGTTTTACGCCATTTGTAGGGGCGGCCATTGGCCGTCCGTTAGAAATTTTAGTATTTGTCAATATCGTGAGGGTGGATAAAAATTCCACCCTATTTTTATTGAAAAACTGTTGACTTAAAGTAACTTTAAGGTGGTATACTGCATTCATGGATAAGTACTTTTCTATAAAAGATGTATCAAAGCTTACAGGGCTGTCTCCATCAAATATCCGTTATTACGAAAGTGAGGGCTTAATTAATAATATAGACCGGGATGCTAATGGCGTTCGGCGGTTTAGTGAGAAAGAAATCGAATGGATACAATTTTTGGGGAAGCTCAAAGAGATGGGGATGCCTATCGCGCAGATGAAACGATATGCTGTGTTAAGAGCGCAAGGTGATAGCACAATTAAAGATAGAATACAGATTTTAGAGCAACATAAACGGTTCGTGCTTCAAAAAATGGATAGCCTTAAAAACGATGTTCGTTTGTTGGAGGATAAAATAAATATATATAATAAAATGGAGGAGATTAATAATGAGCGATAACAGCCGTTTTGAAAAAGGGCTAAAAAAGCTATTTGAAGTTGATGGAAATACAGGGGTGGAGATTATTGAAAGCCTGGGGGATTTAGGACGATATATAGTTGAGTTCGCATTTGGAGATATTTATAGCAGAGAAGCTTTATCTCTTAGGGATAGAGAAATCGCCACAATAGCAATGCTAACTTGCTTAGGTGGGCGTGAGCCGCAATTGGATGTGCATATTCATGCCGGACTTAATGTAGGCTTGACCAAACAAGAAATCGAGGAAATCATTATACAAACTGTGCCATATGCAGGATTTCCTACCGCTATTAACGCTATGAATATATTAAAAAAGAGCAATGTTTAAATGAGCAGTTGCTGTAAAATAAACATTTAGAAAGCAAAAGCCACGGAATAAATAAATCTTTTCCATGGCTCTTTTTTATGCCTGCTTATTTTAAAATGCCGACCAAATCCCGTATTACCACCGATGCGATAATGAGCCCTGCAGAAGACGGAACAAATGATATGCTTCCGGGAATATGCCTAGAACCAACAGTCGTCTGCAAATCAGAGTCATCGCTGTCTTTAAAGCCAACGGGCTTTATCGGCTGTTCTTTAGAGTAAAGCACAGTAAGCGAATTAATCCCGCGCTTTCTAAGCTCTGTTCTCATGACCTTGGCAAGAGGGCAGACAGATGTCTTATAGATATCGACAACTTCAAGCCTCGTTGGGTCTAGCTTGTTCCCTGTTCCCATGGAGCTTATAATGGGGGTGTTAAAGCGCCTTGCGCATTCTACCAAAAGGAGTTTTGACGTTACGGTGTCTATAGCGTCAACCACATAATCGAATTCTGAAAAATCTATAGAACCGCATGTTTCTGCGGTGAAAAATATCGAATATGCATTTACCTCTGCGCTTGGATTTATGTCCAAAATCCTGTTTTTCATGACATCGACCTTTTTTTCGCCGATAGTTTTCATTGTTGCGATAAGCTGTCGGTTTATGTTTGTTATATTAACTACATCGCTATCAACTATAGTTAGTTTTCCAATCCCCGCTCTCACCAACGCCTCGACAACATATGACCCGACACCACCGACGCCAAAAACAGCCACATGCGCCCCATATAGCCGTTCCATTGCTTCCTCTCCCAAAATCATTTGTGTTCTTGAAAATTCTTTCCGCATTAAAGTATCTCCTTATATCCAGCTTTTGCATAACATATAGAATAATATTGTTTTCAAACAGAGTTTGTCCGTGATAATAATTCAATCACGCACAGTCGTTTCAAACATATTATATCAATAAAAGGTGATTTTTTCTAGGGGTGATAGTAAATGAAGGCATCCAATTTTTTGATAATTGGCGGTGACTTGAGAAACCTTTATTTATACAATATATTGAAAAATGAAGGCAACAAGGTTAAAGCCTTTGGATTCTCTGAATACAAAAATTATCATGGCGTTGCTATAAGAAACACAAAAGTTTTGTCAAGGGCGCTGTTAAACACCGATATAGTTATCGGGCCCACGCCTTGCTGTAGCAACGGGAATAATCTTAACATGCCGTTTAACGAAAAGTTTGTTTCCATAAATGAGTTGTTTGAAGCCATGAAGGAAGACCAGGTATTTATCGCAGGCCGCATAAGTGAAGACATAATTAAACTGGCAAATGATCGAGGCATTAAGGTGTTTGACATTTTGGAAAGGGATGAAATGGCGATACAAAACGCCATTCCAACTGCCGAAGGCGCAATCCAAATAGCTTTTGAAAAAATGAAAACAACTCTTCATGCAAGCAACGCATTGGTTATTGGTTTCGGGCGCGTCGGCAAATTCCTCACAAAAATGCTTTCTGGTATAGGGGCAAACGTTTATGCTGTTGCTAGGAAACATTCCGATGTATCTTTAATCCGTGGCTATGGATACAATGATCTCACATACGATACTCTTAATGATAATCTAGGTAAAATGGATGTCATTTTTAACACTGTTCCAAGCATTATTCTGGACAAAACCAACCTAAAGCTTATAAACAAAAACTGCGTAATTATAGAACTAGCATCAAAGCCTTTTGGCATAGATGCAGAGGAAGCTAAAAAAGAAGGATTAACGATAACCTATGCACCATCATTGCCGGGGAAGGTCGCGCCTATAACCGCAGCCAGCTATATAAAAGAAACCGTATATAATATATTAAATGAAATGGTGGAATAACTATGAGACTGAAAGGTTTAAACATTGGATTTGCACTTACGGGCTCTTTTTGCACTATTAATAATGTTGTCAAAGAGATAGAAGCACTCCAGGATGAAGGCGCAAACGTTATTCCCATTGTTTCGGCTGCTGTGGCAGCACTTGATACAAGATTTACGAAGGCTGATGAGCTCAAGCTCTTGTTGAAGCAAAAAACCGGTAATGACGTTTTAGAGACGATAACAGATACAGAACCAATAGGCCCCAAAGCTATTCTTGATGTAATAGTAGTTTTACCATGCACAGGCAATACAATCGCGAAACTGGCGAATTCTATCACAGATACATCTGTAACAATGGCTGTAAAAGCGCATTTGCGCAATGAACGCCCAGTTATTTTGGGTATATCAACAAACGATGGATTAGGCGGAAATGCAAAGAACATAGGCTCGCTCTTAAATATGAAAAACATATACTTCATACCGTTTTACCAAGATGACCCAATCAATAAAAGTAAATCACTTATGGCGAAACAGTCTTTGACGGTTGATACTGTTATTGCAGCTTTGGAAGGAAAACAGCTTCAGCCTCTTTTATGCAAATAGATCCTAAACAATAAGACTATATAAAAAAACCTCCGTATATTTATTTATAAAATAACGAATGAAGGGGTTTGTATATGATGGATTTTTTTGAGGCAGCAACAGCTATTATAATAGTGGGTATAGTTTTTTCTTTTGTGCTTATGGTCGTAAAGATGGCTTTTACTCATCTGGAGAGAATGCAGAGAATAAAACACGGTTACCCATTAACGGATGAAAGACCGAAAGATACGCCAAAAGATAAGGAATTTATTGATTATAGCGATAGAAGAAATTAATTGCAAATAGAAAAAGGGCGATGGTTAAATGTCGCCCTTTCACGATGTCGACAAATACTAAATTTCTAAAGGACGGCCAATGGGTGCCCTTGCAAACGGCATAAAACCGGAATTTCTGTAGGGGCGCGCATTGCGCGTCCGTATTGTTCGATGAATTGTCGACAGCATAAGGGCGATGGCTAAATATCGCCCTTTTTATTTGCGCCGAGATCAGCTGGGCCAAACCCGTGCGGCAGCAATTGTTTGAGAGTGTAAACGTTATAGTGATCCGCATCCTTTATAACAATAACAAAGAATCTATTGGGATTGCAAAACTCCATCATGACTTGAAGGCAGACGCCGCAAGGATGGCAATAATCATTTCCGCTTCCACAAACGGCAATAGCTTCAAAGCTTCGCTCACCATCAAAGACAGCTTTAAAAAAAGCAGTGCGCTCTGCGCAGTTTGTTGGAGAATATGCGGCTGATTCTATGTTCGCTCCGGTGTAAACCTTTCCGGCTGAGCTCATAAGCGCCGCCCCCACTTTGAATTGGGAATATGGCGAATATGAGCGCTCTTTAGCCTTTAGAGCTTGCATAACTAAATCTTTATATTTATTTTTGTCATTTATATTTTCCATATTTTCACCATGTCTTAAAAACTACTTAGTTTAAAGATTATTTATTTCATTCATAAAGGCTTCAAAAAGCTCCGCTTCAGGAACTTTTTTTATTATCTGGCCTTTTTTAAAAAGTATGCCAACGCCTCTGCCACCAGCAATCCCTATATCGGCTTCTCTTGCTTCTCCGGGACCGTTTACTGCACATCCCATAACAGCAACCTTTATTGGCTTGTCAATATGCTCCAAAGCTGATTCAACCTTGCGTGCAATTGCTATAAGGTCTATTTCCGTTCTGCCGCAGGTTGGGCAGGAGATAAGCTGTGGGCCAAAGCTTCTCAGGTTCATTGCCTGCAATATGGTTTTGGCGCATGTTATTTCGTTTATCGGATCAGAGGTTAATGAAACCCTTATTGTGTCTCCAATACCTTGGGAGAGCATAGCGCCTATGCCAACAGCGGATTTTATAGAACCTGAATATTCCGTGCCTGATTCGGTTATGCCGATATGCAAAGGATAATCCGTGCTTTCGGCCAAAAGGCTATATGCATCAAGTGAAAGGCAAACATCAGATGCTTTTATCGAAATAACTATATTATCAAAATTCAGAGATTCTAAAATACGAACATGGCTCATTGCGCTTTCAAAAAGCGCCTGCGCTGTTACGCCACCGTATTTGTTTAATATATCCTTCTCCAAAGAGCCGGAATTAACACCGATTCTTATTGGTATACCTCGTTCCGATGCTGCAGAAACGACGGAACGAACTTTTTCTTCATCTCCTATATTGCCTGGGTTTATACGCAGTTTATCGACACCGTTTTCTATAGACATTATTGCTAACTTATAATCAAAATGTATATCTGCAACAAGCGGTATTGTTATATGGTTTTTGATTTCGGATATTGCATTTGCAGATGCTGCATCGGGAACTGCAACTCGGATGATTTCGCAGCCTTTTTTTGTGAGCTCGTTTATTTGCGCAATAGTTTTTGCTGCATCTTTTGTGTCCGTATTGGTCATGGATTGGATGGCTATGGGATTATCCCCGCCTATAGCAATGCCACCAATGTTTACTTGCCTCGTTTTGTGCCGTATTACAGGCATGTTTATCACCTTTTACTCCGTCTTATTTTATTCCGTCTTTATTTTTACTCTGTTTCCGATTCCTTCTGCTGATGCATCCTTTATTATTATATCATCAGTGGAGAGCCCGCTTTCGATGATATACTCTGTTCTAAGTTCCCGCCCGACTGTCACAGCATGCATAACAGCTTTTCCGTCTTGCACAAGCCAGACCATATCCTGCGCGGATGAATCGTCAGTATACTTAAACACGGCAGTTTTTGGAACTGTGATTTGATTTGTCTCTTTAAATGTTATAAACTTTACGTCAAAAGCAAAACCGGGGAATAAAGCCGCTTCATTGCCATCAGCCGGTTTTATAGTTACTTTAACCTTTCTATCCTCGATTCCTAGCGAGGATTGCTGAGAGATGGCTTTTTCGTCTATTTCTTTTATCACACCATCAAAAACAATATCCCCTGATGCCTGGGATTGGGTTATCTCAACATAATCACCAAGCTGTACATCTTTATAATTCCTTGTTGAGATATAAACCTCTATGTCTGTTGATTTTTCTGTTGTTATAACAGCTATAGGCTGTTGCGTAGTCACGATATTGGTGTCCTTTATATTTAGGGTTGATATCTTTCCGCTTACGGGGGATTTTATTGTACAATCCTCTATCTTTTTGTTTAAAAGCTTTGCGTTTGTATCTTCGTTATCAATCAATGTGTTATAATATTCTTTCATTGCCCAAGAATAGTTTTTCGAAAGAGAAGTATCTATATCAGCTATCTTTGACTGTATGGATTTCTTCATGCTGTCGTAGTATTCGGTATAGGTTTGGGTATAGACCTGAGACGAGGTTTCGGAATAGCCAGCTTTAATAACCTCCAGCTGCTGTATGCTGGAGTTAAGGTTGGCTTGTTTAGTTTCCACGTCTTTAACTGCGTCGTCATATTCGCTTTTTGGAATAACGTTATTATCATACAAAATTTTTGATGTTTTCAAGGCGTCCTCGGCTGATTTTAGCTCCGTTTCATTCTGCTGAATAAGTATATTTTGCAGGCGTATTTGCTGATTTAGTTGTTCTTCTTTCAAAGCGGATGTTTCGTTTTCCTTCGCCACGACATCCAGTTCTTTTGCAAGAGCGGTGCTTTCTTGTAAGAGATAATCTTTTTCCTGTGCAACTATATTGTTATACTCGTTTAGCAGGCTGTTTTTGCTGGATTGCAAATCTGCTCTGCGCCTTTGATCCTCAACATCAAGGTTTTTTTGCTGGGCGATGTATCCGTTTTTGTTATTTTCGGCTTGAGCCACAGAATAGTTGTATTCCGATGAATCGACTATGCATATGACTTGCCCTTCATAAACCTCGTCGCCTTCGGATACGTTTAATGACACAATAGGACCGCTTACGTTGGAAAAGACATCTGTCTCGGTGTCTGATTTTACATAGCCTTGTTCAATAAAGTATTCCGAAGCCTCTGAGGAAGCGATTTTGTATGTCAAAACGTCTAGAGGCATATCGAGATAAAACTTAGCTCCAATACCGACAGCAATTAAAACAATAATAGCCAACACAATCTTTACTATTTTTTTCATAATTTATTCCCTCTCTTTCAAGACTTCCACCATGTCAAATGATTTAATCCTTCTATTAGAAACCTGATTGGATATAAAAACAGCAGCAATACAGCCGAATGTGGCTATCATATATGCAGATGCCGTCGTATACGTTGGAAAAGCAAAGGCTTGTAAATCAATAATAGAAGCCATAGATTGTTTTAGCAAAATGGTAAATGGGATGCCCAACGCTATGCCGAATATACTCAAAACCCAATATTCGAACGATAATATAGCACCAACCTGCTTTACCTGCATACCCAAAACCCTAAGCGTTGCAAATTCACGCTTGCGCTCGGAAACGGAAATTGTCGCCGTGTTATAAATTATTGCAACGGCGATGACAACTCCGACAAGCGTATACATAACGAAAATATACTGAACCATTCCCAGCAAACCAGCATAATTATCTATTGTTTCGTTGCTATCCTCAATAAACTCTATATTTTTGCCTTCTTTTAAATAATCCTTTATATGCTCCACATCATCTGTCTTTACGATTGCAGACGTTATAACCCTAGGCATATTAAGCAAATTGGCCAAGGCATCCAAACTCATATAACATCCGCTTCCGAGACTTTGCTGAACAACATCGGAAACTATAAGCTTTGCATCGTCTTTTAGCAGGGGGGAACGAACGATGATTGTATCGCCTTTTCCTGCCTGTAGGTTTTTTGCTAGTGTACTGCTAATGATAATCCCGGTATTGTCAAGAGAAAGATTTTCTCTTTTTTCATCGTCATATATCTTAAATAGGTTGGAGTCAGGCGTTATGCCTGTTATTGCCATTAATTCCTTCCTGCTGTTACGACTAAGCTCAGCAGGCACTTCTAACAAACCCTCTGCCATAGTAACGCCGCTTATAGCAAATGCGTCTTCAATGCCTGTGGAATAAGGGACAGGCGTTTTATATGCTATTTTAACATCATAAAGCTGAACCTTTGTAAACTGGTTTATGAGCATATCGTCTATCATACTTGGGATAGAGCCGATAAACGACAGTATGCCGAAGGAAAAAGCAATGCCAATAACGATAAATATGGAACGGAATTTATTTCTCAAAATATTTCTAAGCGCCATAGACCCGCCAGAATTTAATATAACCTTTATAAAGGGAATATAGCTTAATACATCGTGTTTGCTTTCCTTTGGGGCTTCTGGGCGCATGGCTTCTGATGGTATAAGCCTAGTAATTTTAAAAGCTCCCATAAATGCGCCGATTATTCCGCCGGCAATCCCTATAACTAAGCCGTTTAACAGCAGAAGCAGGTCTCCGCTTTTAGTAATCATCGGCATATTGAAAAACATCTTCATAGCCTCTGATATAATGCCGGACAATAAATAACCAGCAATCGTTCCAACTATCGAGCCAATAAGCCCAGTCACAAAGCCATAAAACAAGTAATGGCGTATTATCTTCCAGTTCGAAAACCCGAAAGCCTTTAATGTTCCTATCTGTGTTCTATCCTGCTCAATAACGCGCTTTAGCATCAAATATAAAATAATAATAGCCATAGCTACAAATGCATATGGCAAACTTCCACTCAGAGCTGTTATCGAATCTATTTCGGTGTTAAGCATAGCTGTGCTGGGCTGATCATCCCTTTTTATTAGCTGTGTCAGCCCAAATTTAGTTAGTTCATCCTCCAGCTGTGTTTTAACATCGTCAAATGTGTATCCATCTTTTAAAATAAAGCTTATATCGTTATAAGCATTTTTGCTTTCCAAAAGATTTCCCATGGCATCGGCTTGGAGATATGCTGTGTTAAACGTCGCCAAATCGGGCAACAATTCTTTAGAGCCTTTTATAATATAGATATATTCCGGGCTTTTTGAAGCGCCGCATATATTAAACGTCATTTGCTTTCCGCTGATAATAATGTCGATACTATCGCCTATGCCAAGGCCGTGGGCTTCCAAAAATGATTCCGCAACCAAGATATCGTTATCAGCGAAAAATCCTTTTCCGGTGGTTATAACACCGTTTATTGGGTTCTCCTCCGCAGCATCAAGAGAGATAAGGCGAAGCGTTATTATTTTGCTGTTATCTGGCATTATAACGCGTGCATCAACGACATGCCTGAACGATACATCTTCAATACCGTCAATATTTCTGAGCTTTTGTTCCTCCGATTTTGAAATGCCGGAAACTGTGGCAAATACATCGGCCATCCGATATTGTTTAAAATATGCATCCCTAGACGTTTTTAGGCCAGACACCGTAACGCCCATAGCAACATAAAACAAAATACCAAACGATATCAAATAAATACAGGCGATATATGCCCGTTTATTTTCCAACATGGAGCGTATAGCCTTTTTAAATAGAATCACCACGATACCTCCTCAGGTTCTATCGGGTTTTCATTCTCTATTATTTTTTCTATAAGACCGTCACGGATATGAAAAACTCTGTCCGCAATGCCGCCAATGGCTATATTATGAGTTATTATTATTACGGTTTTGTTATATTCTCTATTAAAGTCCTTTAAAAGACGAAGTATTTGTATGCCTGTGGAAAAATCCAATGCGCCTGTTGGTTCGTCACAAAGCAATATCTGCGGATTCTTTGCAACAGCTCTGGCTATGGCAACACGTTGCTGTTCGCCTCCAGACATTTGGGATGGAAAATGGTTACCTCTATCTGAAAGGCCTATTTTTTCCAACAATATTTTTGTGGATATGGGGTTTTTGGATAATTCGGTGGAAAGGGTGATGTTTTCACTGGCGGTTAGGTTTGGAATAAGGTTATAAAACTGGAAAACAAAACCGACAGCATCCCGCCGGTAGTTTGTTAGTTCATATTCAGATATTTTTGCTATGTTTTTGTTGTTATATATAATTTCGCCCGTTGTTGGCTTATCAATGCCGCCGATAATATTGAGCATAGTGCTTTTCCCCGAACCGCTAGGGCCGAGAATAACGACAAATTCTCCTTCATACAGTGAGAAGCTAACGCCCCGAAGAGCCGACACGGTGATTTCGCCCATAAGGTATTGCTTTGTAACGTTGCTTACTGCTAGCATTTCTTTCATGTAATCGCCGCCTAATGATTGATTATTTTAAAGAAACTTTAATAAAAATACCCCAAGCCTTAAAAATATCCTATCCGCTCGTACCTAATATCTCGTCAACTTCTTTTTCTGCTTCCTGTTTAAAGAGATTAGTATCCTGAGGCAGTTCTGGCAGGGAGTTTATATCCTTAAAACCAAAGTATCTTAAAAATTCATCAGACGTACCAAACAAGATAGGTTTATACGGAGCATCCAGCCGCCCTTTTTCAATAACAAGGTTATACTCCATAAGCTTGTTCACGGCATGATCGGCATTAACGCCCCTTATTTCTTCTATCTGGCTTTTTGTGACCGGTTGTTTATACGCGATTATCGCAAGCGTTTCCAAAAGCGCCTGTGTTAATATCTTTTTTTTCGGTGAGCTTAATAACGCTTGTATATAATTATAATACTCAGGGTTGGTGCACATTTGGTATGCCCCGTTTATTTCGGTTATTCTTATGCCCCGATTAGACGTTTCATATTTGTCGCTTAGATTTTGTATTATATAGTACACGGTTTTTTCATCGGTTTCAACAGCGTCGGCTATCCTTGAAAGCGGAACAGCCTCGCCTGATGCAAACAATATAGCTTCTATTGCGCTTTCTAACTCATTAATCGTCATACACGGCATCATTCTTCCATTTGTATATTGAAATATCTTCGAATAGACTATTTTGTTTTATAATAACTTTTTTGAGCTTTATAAGCTCTAAAAGCGCAAGAAATGTTACTATTTTTTCCGCCTTGCCAGAGCTTTGTGAAAAGATATTAAAAAAGCTTATATTCTCATAAAGCAAAAGCAGGTTTTCTATATGCTCTATCTTTTCCTGAATCGTATATAAATCCCTTGAAACAGAATTAAACCCGCTGCGAACTTTATCTGTTTTTAGCGCTCGCCTGTTTAATACATCCTCGAAGGCTTTATACAAGCCATCCATGCTTATACCATTAAAAAGATCGTCATAATCAACATCTGTGTTATGATTAAAATCAACTTTGACAGTTTTGTCCGGCAGTCTAAAAAAGGATTTCTCTGCAAGCGTTTCCTTTTCTTTTAAAACAGTTATAACGCTTTTAAAACGTTTATATTCAATAAGCTTTTCAACCAACTCATCTCTTGGATCGGCTTCGTCTTCGGCATTATCATGGTATGTATCCTTTGGAAGCAGCATTTTTGATTTTATTTCTAAAAGCGTTGCAGCCATCAAAATAAACTCGCTCATAGAATCCATATCCTTAGCGGGGAACAAGCGAATATATGCTATATATTGATCTGTCAGCTCCGCTATCGGGATATCATATATATCTATTTGGTTTACATCGATCAAATGGAACAAAAGGTCAAACGGGCCTTCGAAATGCTCCAACCGTATATTGATTTCGCTGTTTTTATACATTAAAATCACCTAGAATCTCAGTATAAGATTGACAAAAGGGTTTATTATCATGCCAATATATCCCATAAGCAAAAGGAAAACAAGAATCATCTGAAAAATATGCTCCGACCGTTGCAGCTTTATGGCAGTTTCTGCGGATACAAACATATTCAAAATCTTTGCGCCGTCAAGAGGGTATACAGGTATTAAATTAAAGAACGCCATGTTAATATTTATTAGCGCAACACCAATAATAGTATTTTGAATGAACATACCAACGCCGGCATTAGAAACAATTATATTTTCTAAATAAGGATAAGCCAAATTGTATGCAAGAGAAAAGCAAACACCTATAAATAGATTACAAACAGATGGCATAATATACGTAATCAAAGTATCCCTTTTTCTATTCTTATAAAATATAGGAGATGTTTGAACGGGTTTGGCCCAACCAAAGCCGGTTATTAATATTAAAATAGCACCCAGCAGATCAATATGAGCGAAAGGGTTTAAAGTGAGCCTGCCTTTTTGCTTTGGAACAGGGTCTCCCAACCTTGTGCTCACAACTGCTTTAACATATTCATGCAATCCACATGCTATAATTATCCCTGGAATAAACGAAATATATATCCAAATATTTATCACACATAATTCCTCCTAAAAATTTTAAGATAACATAAAGTAAGAAAATAACTTTATTTTAAATAAATTAACGATGCCCACAAATGCTAAAATTTCTAACGGATGGCAAAGCTCGCCCATACAAAGGCATAAAACCCGAATTTCTGTAGGGGCGCGCATTGTGCGTCATTATTGCTCTATTATATTGTCGACAGGCTGAACTTATTTAAATAAATAAATTTAATAGATTTAGCAAAATCTATATATATCACTTTACAAATAATATCAAATTTTAATAACATGGTAAAGCTTTTTAAATACAAATATTTTTTAAATACTTCTAATTGGTTCAAATATGACTATAATTATTATTGTATACGCAAGTGTTTGTAGAATAGTTTATAAAATTGTTTTCGCAGCGATAATGTTGTAAAAATAAAGCGTGTGGATTGTTGACTTTTTGTCAAACTAATTTTATAATAGTCTCGTTGAGTTAAAATTTTTAAGGAGGATAATACAAATGGCTAAAATTATGAAAACGATGGACGGTAATACCGCAGCGGCCTATGCTTCATACGCCTTTACTGAGGTTGCCGGCATTTACCCTATTACTCCATCTTCCACTATGGCTGAACATACAGACGAGTGGGCTTCTCAGGGTAGAAAGAACATCTTCGGTCAAACTGTTGACGTTGTGGAGATGCAGTCTGAGGCGGGCGCTGCCGGAGCTGTTCACGGTTCCTTACAGGCAGGTGCTCTTACTACAACATATACGGCGTCTCAGGGCTTGCTTCTTATGATTCCTAATATGTACAAAATAGCTGGCGAGTTATTGCCGGGCGTTTTGCATGTTTCTGCACGTGCTGTTGCATCCCATGCTCTTTCAATATTTGGTGACCATTCAGACGTTATGGCTTGCAGACAAACTGGTTTTGCTATGCTTGCTTCCAACAATGTTCAAGAGGTTATGGATCTCGGCGCTATCTCTCACTTATGCGCTATTAAGAGCCGTGTTCCTTTCTTGCACTTCTTTGATGGTTTTAGAACTTCCAGCGAAATTCAAAAAATAGAATGTCTTGACTATGACGATTTGGCTAAGCTTATTGATATGGAAGCTCTTGACGAATTTAGAAAAAGAGCCCTTAACCCAGAGCATCCTGTTCTTCGCGGAACTGCTCAAAACCCGGATATCTTCTTCCAGGCTCGTGAGGCTTGCAACCCATTCTATGATGCTGTTCCAGAAATCGTTGAGAACTACATGAAAGAAATAAATAAATTAACAGGCCGCAACTATCAGTTGTTTAACTACTATGGCGCTGCCGATGCTGACAGAATCATCATCGCTATGGGATCCGGCTGTGATGCTGCTGAGGAAGTTGTTGATTATCTTAACGCTAAGGGCCAAAAAGTTGGTATCGTTAAGGTTCACTTGTTTAGACCATTCTCTGTTAAGCACATGCTTGCAGCTATTCCTAAGACTGTTAAGAAGATCGCTGTTTTGGACAGAACAAAAGAGCCAGGCGCTCTTGGCGAACCTTTATATCAAGACGTTTGTACAGCATACTTTGAAGCGGATGAGCATCCTGTTATCGTTGCTGGCCGTTACGGTCTTGGTTCTAAAGACGTTACTCCTGCTTCCATCGTTTCTGTTTATGATAATCTTGCGGCTGATGCACCGAAGAACCACTTTACAATCGGTATAGTTGACGACGTAACTAATCTTTCCCTTCCTATGGGCGAAGAAATTGACGTTACTCCGGAAGGCACTACAAGCTGCAAATTCTGGGGTCTTGGTTCCGATGGTACTGTTGGTGCTAACAAAAACTCCATCAAAATCATTGGTGACCATACTGACATGTATGCTCAGGCATATTTTTCATATGACTCCAAAAAGTCCGGCGGTATAACACAATCTCACTTGAGATTTGGTCATAACCCAATCCGTTCAACTTACTTAGTTAAAATGGCGGACTTTGTTGCTTGCCATAATCCTTCTTATGTTGATAAATATGACATCGTTTCAGATTTGAAAGAAGGGGGAACATTCCTTCTTAACTGCATATGGTCTCCGGAAGAGCTTGATAGCCACCTTCCTGCTGAAATGAAGAGATACATTGCAGAAAAGAATATTAAATTCTATATTATTAACGCAACAAAAATAGCTCATGAATTAGGCCTTGGCAACCGTACTAACACAGTGTTGCAATCTGCTTTCTTCAAGCTTACAAACATTATTGACTATACACAAGCTGTTGACTATATGAAAAAAGCTATTTTTGCTTCATACGGCAAAAAAGGTGAAGCTATCGTTAACATGAACAACGCCGCTGTTGACAGAGGCGGAGACGGTCTTGTTGAAGTTGCAGTGCCAGCTAGCTGGAAAGACGCTGTAGACGCTCCGAAGGAAGAAGCAGAAGTTCCTGACTTCATCAAAGAAATCCTTATTCCTGTAAATGCTCAAAAAGGCGATAATCTTCCTGTTTCTGCATTCAAAGGCCGCGAAGACGGAACATTCCCTCAAGGCACAGCTGCATATGAAAAACGCGGTATCGCTGTTGAAGTTCCTCGCTGGATAAAGGAAAATTGTATCCAATGTAACCAATGCTCATACGTTTGCCCACATGCAACTATCAGACCATTCCTTCTTACAGAAGAGGAAAAAGCTAATGCTCCTGAAGGTTTTGAAACTGTTAAGGCAAACGGAAAAGGCTTTGAAAATTATAGCTATAAAATCCAAGTAGACGTTTTGGATTGCTCCGGTTGTGGAAACTGCGCACAGGTTTGCCCAGCGAAAACAAAAGCTCTTGCTATGGAGCCAATCGGAACTCAAATGCACGAAATGGACAACTGGTATCATGCAATTAAGCTTTCCACTAAGGAAAATCCTGCAAACAAAGAAACTGTTAAAGGCAGCCAGTTTGAACAGCCGCTTTTGGAATTCTCCGGCGCTTGCGCAGGTTGCGGCGAAACTCCTTATACAAAGCTTATTACTCAGCTTTTCGGTGACAGAATGTATATAGCAAACGCTACTGGATGTTCTTCTATCTGGGGCGGCTCTGCTCCTTCCACTCCGTACTGCACAAACGACAAGGGTCAAGGTCCTGCTTGGGCAAACTCATTGTTCGAGGATAATGCAGAATACGGCATGGGTATGGTTCTTGGCGTTAAGAAGCAAAGAGAAGGACTTAAACTTAAAATGGAACGTATCCTTGAGCTCGGCTGTGGTGACGATGTTAAAGCTGCGTTGACAGAATGGATAGACGGCATGAACAATGCTGAGGCTTCCAAGAAAGCATCTGCTAAAGTTGTTGAATTGCTTTCCAACTGCAACTGCGGTGGCGAAGTCCAACAGCTTGCGAAAGAAATCGTAAACGCTAAAGATCAGCTCGTTAAGAAATCCTTGTGGGTATTCGGTGGAGACGGTTGGGCTTATGACATAGGCTACGGTGGTCTTGACCACGTTATCGCTTCCGGCGAGGATATCAATATACTTGTTATGGATACAGAAGTTTATTCCAACACAGGCGGTCAGGCTTCTAAATCAACGCCAACTGCTGCTATCGCTAAATTTGCTGCATCCGGTAAGAAGATTAGAAAGAAAGACCTTGGTATGATGGCTATGAGCTATGGTTATGTATACGTTGCGCAGGTCGCTATGGGCGCTAACCAAAGCCAGCTTATGAAAGCGCTTGTTGAGGCTGAAAGCTATCCTGGCCCATCTATCGTTATTGCATATGCTCCTTGTATCAACCATGGTATCAAAATCGGTATGGGTTGCACTCAATTGCAGTCTAAGAATGCTGTTGAAGCTGGATACTGGCATCTTTACAGATACAATCCGTTGCTTGAGGATCAAGGCAAGAATCCGTTCACGCTTGACTCTAAGGCTCCGACTGCTAGCTTCCAAGACTTTATTAATGGCGAGAGCCGTTATACTGCTTTGAAGGTTGCATTCCCAGACCAGGCAAAAGAATTGTTTGAATATGCTGAGCAAGATGCGAAGAAGCGTTATGCTTCATACGTAAGGCTTGCTGAAAGCAAATATTAATATTATAAATTCAGGGCCACCGGTCTAATCGGTGGTCTGCTGTAGCCCTGTAAGGGCGGTTACTGGCAAAGCCTAAGGATCTTCCGAAAGGTCTTACAACCTCATAGTTGCCACAAACCGCCCCTCACAAGGGCTATCTTGCTCTACAGCCCATAAACGGGCTTGTTTTTTATTGTTTTTTATTGTTTTTTACCACCGGCTCTAAGACCCTTATTCCTGTAATAGCGGAAAATTAATGTTACAGCTTTTACCCATAAAAATAATAAAAAAACCTATTGCTATATACCAACGTTTGTGATAAAATAATAAAAGTTTTTATGGGTATGATAAATTAAAAACATAGGAGGTGTTTCATCGATGAGTACTCTCGCTATTATCCTAACAGCTTTGGTTATCGCATTGTGCCTTGCGGTTAATGTTATGATATTATTGCAAAAGAAACGTGCGACAGGCCTTTCGGGGAGTTTGTCCGGCATGGGTTCTTCTCAAACATATTGGGATAAAAACAAAGGCCGATCTTTAGAAGGTACTTTAGAGAAATATACAAAGATCTGCGGTGCAGCTTTTATGATCCTCTGCTTGGCTTTAAACGTTATTAAATAAGCCGCTGTTTTAACACAAGTTTAACTAAAATATAAAAACCTACTTTAAAAACAGGATAATCCATTTTAAAAGTAGGTTTTTGTGTATGTCTAAAAAATTGGTTTTTTTGTTAATGAAAGGAGGTTAAATCTATGGAAAGCTATGATGCATACCTTTTTCTGACCGAAGGCTTTGAAGAAACGGAAGCAATAACAACCCTGGATATTTTAAGAAGAGGGGATATAAATGTAATATCCGTATCCCTAACGGGGAATGAATATGTTATAGGCTCTCATGGCATATGCGTTAAATCAGATGAATTGTTTGAAAATATAAATCAAAACGCAGCTAAAATGCTCGTGCTCCCCGGCGGCCCAGGACATGCGAACTACCTCAAGCACAAGGGCTTGCTTTCCCTAATTAAAAAATATCATGATGATGGCAAGTATCTTGCAGCCATATGCGCTGCTCCTGTCGTATTTGGTGAATTGAACCTGTTGGTTGGTAAAAAAGCTACATGCTTCCCATCATTCGAAAATAGATTGCATGGCGCTATTATAACAAGTGACTCCGTAGTTTTAGACGGAAAGTTTATAACCTCAAAAGGCCCAGGAACATCCGTTGTGTTTGGCTTAAAGCTTGTCGAAATACTAAAAGGAATAAATGTTTCAGAAAAAATAAAAGTGGGCCTCATAGCCTAAAGGTCTCAAACCACAGGTATGTGCGAAAATAGTAAGGGCAGTGTATATGCAGTAGCTTCTGCTATACCAAGCTGATCGCAAGCAAGGTTTACAAGATTGATGTCCAACCCATAAATATACGCGATATCTTGCTTGGTATAAACAAATGGTGAATGCATATCGCATTCGCGTTTAAATAATTTGCAGATACTGCTTGTTCCATTTTCCATAATAACAAAAAATGTTTTTTTATTTATTTCAGAAATACCATAGTCATTCATAATATGTAAAACTTCGTCCTCAGAAATAGAAAGCGCACAAGCGACTTCGCTAACAGTTGCGCATTCTTCCATTGATTTAACAAAAATATCAATTTCCCGAAGCCGAGGTGCAATTTCGCTTTTATACAGTTCCCAGAAATTGCTCGGCTTTAATTTATTTTCGGCCGGCAGATTCATAATATCACTCCCCAAATTATCACATAACTATTTAAAACGTGATTATTTATATCTGCAAATAATTATACCATTTTTTAAAGACAAAGCTACTTGTAAAAAATAGAAAAGGTGTTTTCCCTTGAACAAACTAGAAAAATACTTTATGTATAGGCAAGGCTTAATAAATCAATATATAAAAGGCGATTTAACAAAGTCAGAATATTTGAGTTATAACTTGGATGCGGTTTTAAGCTTAGATATAAAACCGTTTAAGAATATAGACACCGTCGAAAAAGGTTTGTTTAATTACCAATATTATAACGCCATGGCAAAAAATTCTCGTGTTAAAAGCTCCGGATTTGATGATTATGAGCTTAAACGCGAAAGCTTGGAACAAGCGGAATTTTTTTACCAAAAAAAGGACGCAGCAACGCTGAAAGTTTTGTCTCTTTTGGATTATAATAATATTAGCGCATATTTTATTGTCGTGCGTTCAAAACATTTAAAAGGTAAGCTTTTTGAAATTATAATAAATAAATACGAAATGATTTTGCATTCCAAAAGCGAAATAATTCTGGAAAGATTGCGTAATGAAAGGGTTTTTATTGAAGAAACAAGAACTTCTCTTATTGATGGTTATATAAACCAAAAATATTAGTGTAAATACCTGCAAAAATAGTTGCATCATAAAAAACGCAATCTGTTTTTAACGTTGCTATAATTACCAGCATACAAACAACTCGCTCTCCGCATAATAGTATTAAGGAGGTGAGTATTATGTCAAAAAACAGAAAAGCAGTTCCTGGCGCATTAGAAGCATTGAACCGTTTTAAATACGAGGTTGCTAACGAAATCGGCGTGCCGCTTTCAAAGGGTTATAACGGTGACCTTACTTCTTATCAAAACGGATCAGTAGGCGGATATATGGTTAAAAAGATGATTGAAGCCCAAGAAAGGCAAATGGCCCAAAATGGTGGCTTTTAAAATAATATAGCATACAACATAGCATACATAAAGGGCCAACTGTTTTCACACAGTGGCCCTTTTAAAGTTCTTATAATTCATCAATAATTAAAGCTCCATAACGTTTAAACAAATTAACATCACTCGCAAGATCATCATTAATAACAACCCCAACCGTGCCTGGATAATAGCGTAAAAACTTTTGCAAAAACTGAGATGATAGTGATTTCACAATTAAAGGCATCTTAACCATTAGGCAAAAATTGCTAACAAAGTCCCAAACATCAGAGGTGCCACAATCACCAAAATCAATTAATAAAACGTCCTCATCACAATCATCCAGCTCAATCGCCGCATCAATTATATCATCATAATCTCCGCTTAAAAACCCATCAGCAAGCCCAGATTCGCATATATCAAGCTCTTTGCAAGTATAAGACTTTTTATCAGACATATCAACAAATCTATAAGGCGATGCAATAAATGTGTTCTGCTTTAAATCAAGAGAAGGGACGTTGATATTATCAAGCACACTTCTCATAGCCATTATATGCTCCGGCGTTGCTCCGCAACATCCGCCGATAAGGCGTACACCATTATCTATAAAGGCCTGTGTATGCACAACAAACTTATCCGGAGATTGGTCAAATATCGTTTTGCCGTCTAAAATTTGAGGCATACCCGCATTCGCTTTTGCGCAAAGAGGGACAGAAGCCACAGAATACATATTTTTGATTGGTTCTAAAAGCCCTTCAGGCCCGGAAGAACAGTTCGCACCGACCATAATAGAACCCAAAGATTGGCAAACAATGGCGCAAACTTCGGAAGGATTCCCAGAAAGCGTCTTATTAGGGGAATTAAACGTAACTGTTGCAATTATTGAAAGAGCTGTATTTTCCACCGCCGCAAGAATAGCCGCCCGCAATTCATTAAGATCAGAAAATGTTTCAAAATGAACGATTTCCGCCCCCGCGGCTTCAATAGCTTTAAGCTGAATGACAAATGAATCGTAAATACTTTCAAACGAAAAGTCGCCCGCAGGCTCTAAAAAACCTCCCGTCGGACCCACGGATGCAGTAACATAACGCCTATCCCCAGCCGCATCCTTTGCTAAACGTACACCCTCAAAATTTATTTCATAGACTTTTTCACCAAGTCCGTGTTTTTCCAAAGCTATTTTATTGCCGGAAAACGTGTTAGTCTGTATAACATCGGAACCAGCGGTTATATATTGTTCATAAACATTTTTCACTTCATCGGGTTTAGAGATATTCCAGGATTCAGCGGCTTCTTCTCCGCACAATCCACGATCTTGGAGCATAACACCCTTTGCTCCATCATAAAGGAATACTTTTTCTTTAATTGCATCGTAGAAACTTTTCATTTTATTAACTCCTTAACCATCAGGTTAGATAAAACTTTAATTCGCCGGCAAAACAGCGTTCTGCAAATATTTATCTTTAAATGCATTATAGTTTTCACGAAACTCTTCGCTGCTTTCCATATGAATGCTCTCTATATATTCTTGGCTTCTATAATTATCATCTTTAAGAGATATAACCTGAATAATAATCGCCGCAGACCTATCCGCAATATGTTCACAGCAGACTAAAAGCTCATCAAAATATATACCAGCCTCAGCCGAACACATAGCGTGTTTTACGCGTTCAATATGAGCCGCCCGAAATGTATTACACATTATATGAACGACCTCAGTGAGAGGATATATTTCCGCTGCGACTTTTGCATCATCATCAGCGCATCCCTTTAAAGCACCCGAAAGCATTTCACATGTCGCACCTAAGAGATGCTCAAGTTCGACTTCTGCTTCATCAGACAACATAATACCGTTTGCTGACACATTCCCTGCAGTTTCAGCCAACCTTTTTGCCGAATCCGCAATACGCTCCAAGCTTCTGATCGAATGCAGCAACTTCGATATATATCGGCTTTCCTGCGTCGAAAGCGGAAGCTTTGTAACCTGAACAATATAAGCGTTTAAACGATCCGCAATACGGTTTATATTTTGTTCTTCATTCTGTATGCCAGCAAGCTTATCCGGCGTAAAAACTTTTACAGTCTCTGCGGAAAGCATAATATTATCAGTAATCATACCACACATAGTTGTAACGGTTTTTTTGCATTGTTGAAGCGCAAAACCCGGCGATGAAAGAAAACGCGTATCCAAAGAAACACCAGGAATAACTTCAACAGGCTCGCCCTTATCTTTAACAGTCATTGTCGCAAGCTTTGCAAGAAGCTTAGTAAACGGCAAAAAGATAAGTGTACAGAATACGTTAAAAATAGTATGAAAAAGAGCAATCCCATAGTCCGGAATAGCATTATTCCAAAAGGCAAAGCCAATAAGGTTCTGAATAAGATAAACAATAGTTAGGAAAATAAGAGTACCGATAATATTAAAATAAAGGTGAACAAAAGCAACGCGCCTTGCTTCTCGTTTAGCGCCAATAGATGAAATCATAGCAGTAACACATGTGCCGATGTTTTGGCCAAGAATAATAGGAATAGCAGATGAGTATGTAATTGCACCAGTGGAGGAAATAGCTTGCAAAATACCTATAGAGGCTGATGATGATTGCACAATCGCTGTAACAACAGCACCAATCAAGACGCCCATAAACGGGTTTTTAAACATTACCAAAAGATTCTGGAATCCAGGGTCATTACGAAGCGGCGAAACCGCTGTAGACATAAAATCCATTCCATATATAAGTATAGTAAAACCAATAAGTATATAACCTATATTGTTTTTCTTTTCAGACTTTGAGAAAACACATAAACCTGCGCCAATAGCCGCAAATATCAAACAAAAATTCTTCGGCATAAATAGCATAACAAGGAAATTCGAACTCTCAATACCAGCGAGAGATAAAATCCATCCTGTTACGGTTGTTCCGATATTGGAACCCATTATGATACCAATCGCTTGCGTCAGGTTCATGATTCCGGAGTTAACAAAACCAACGGTCATAACTGTCGTTGCCGACGAAGATTGAATAATCGCGGTAACAATAGCACCTAAAATAACACCTTTTATCGGATTGCTAGTAAATGTTTCCAAAATCTTTTCGAGTTTTCCGCCGGCAAAGCGTTCAAGCGAGCTGCCCATAACAGACATCCCATAAAGAAATAAACCCAAACCGCCAAGCAGCCTAAATACCGAAAATAAATCCATATCAAGTCCTCCATATCTGCTAACAATAAAATCCCAAATAATATAATAGCAAAAAACGACAAATCAAGCAATACGATATATATAAACTCAACGTAAAATATTTAACAGTTATATTGTCAATTTTTCTACACACCTGATCCAATTTTTTTCTTTACAACAAAAAACGCTGATTAAATATGTTGCCAAAAGGAACGTATAATCAACGTTTTTAAAAGCTTAATAACTATTCATCATAGCTGCTGAACACCCTGTAATAAGACCATTGTTCATACAGATTTTCCCTCTCGTTTTCTTTATCATTTTTATTAACGATTGCGTCACCTGTAACATATTCGTTTTCAAGTATTATTGGAATCTCGTTTTTAAGAGTATTTAAATAGGAAAAAAATGGTTCAACATCCCCAAAGCCCAAATAATCCAACAAAGTTACTCCAAAATAGAATGACGACATATCATTAGGGATGGTTGCGTTATCGTTTAGAAGCAATTTTGCAGCATCGTTTGACCATATAAAATAAGGCGTTCGATATAGCCTAAGTCTCTCAATAATCGGAGTGTCATTCGGATTGGGCAAAAGGATATCATATAGATTATAGCTCAATGCCGGAAGATGATCCCCAAAATAAGCGATAACAACAGGTTCATCAGAGTTTTTCATTTCATCAACCAACCTGCCGAGCTGCTCATCCATATCAGAAACACCCAGCAAATAATTTGACAGTGCATTTTCATCTCTCTCGTCAAGCGGTTCGCTAGAATTAAAGTTTTTCTCAGCCAACGAACCATATTTGCCCTCATACGGCCCATGGTTTTGTATCGTAATAACAAGCTCAAATAAAGGATCGCTGCTGCTGTTTTGTTTTAAATGATCGTTAAAGTCATCAATTATGCGGTCATAAGTAACCTTTTCATTGATATACATGCCCTTGTTATCAGCCTCATTAAAGCTTGAAATCGAGGTAAACGTTTCGAATCCCAAAAATGGAAATACGTTTTGACGATTATAAAACCAATCATACCCGGGATGCAAAGCGGCTGTTTTATATCCAAGCTGCTTGAGTATATTTGGCAAACCGTTCATATTTTTCGTTATGAGCATGTTGGAATACGGCATACCACGAAAATTTCTAGTATTTATGCCCGTCAGTATATCAAACTCCGTATCCGCTGTTCCTCCGCCAACATTCGGAACGACGAGAAATCCACTGTCAGACTCAGCCTTTATAGCCTTATAGTTTTCAAGTGGATCATCAAACCCTTCATAATTTAATACATGGCTTGAAGGAATTTCCGAAAAAGCCTCACCCAAAATCAAAATCACATGTGGCTTTTTCTGCGCTCTAACACTGTCAGATATATTCATATTGCCAGACAAATCTGCAATTTTGCTTTCATCATAATCCTTAGGCATCGTTATTTTGCCTGTATTATATGTATAAATAAACTGGTATAAAAAGCCTTTAGAATTGTATTGATCCATTTGATTATAAATGTTGCCAATGACTTGCATATTTGCGTTTATTCCGGCATTAGAATATAGAAGGCTGTTGCAAACAATCATAACCACAACAGTCAAAACAGAACCACCAACGCGCACTAAAACATTCATATTTTTATTCTTAATGAAGATAAATGCAAAAACGATAACGGCAATAATAAGCAAAATCCCCAATGCTGTGCCTATAATAAGCTTTGGGCTGAAACTTTTCGATATGCCCATAACCTCTCCGCCCAGCATAATATCCCATGGCATAAATGGATCATTGCGAAATATCATTTTAAATCTGTTTACGATAGACATTACTATGGCAATAAATCCCACAACTCCAACGGAAATAACCAGATTTCCCGTTGCAAAAAATAGCAACACCATAAACAACAATACTGGCAATAAATTCAAAACCAGTATTAACGGATTAGAAAAAAGCGCTAGTTTAAGCGCCTGAGTGCCATTCACCTGCAATAATAGCATAACTGAAGTCAGCGCTATCGCGGCAATAAAAAGCAAAACCCAAGAAAATAATAGATTAAGAACTATATTTTTACAAAATAGTTGTTTTAATTTCATATACCCTATCCTTCTTTTTTATGCAAAATATAATAGTTTAAAAAAGTATAATATATTGTGTTGAAAATGTAAAGCAATACACATGTTATTTTCATAACAAATTTTATTGGACAACTTAACAGATATAATATATAATAAAAAAGTTAGGTTATTTTTTGTAGAAATATACAACAAAGTAACCGTTTATATGTGACTCATTGTCCACAAAATTATTTTCAAAGGAGGAGCTTTAAATATGCAGGTTGAAGCAAAAGATTTCTCTGCAAAACTTAAAGAGCTCGATGCGTATATCGATAGCCTTCCAAATAAAGACGGAAAGCTTATCACTGTTTTACACAAAGCTCAGGATCTTATAGGTTATTTGCCTTACGAGGTGCAGAATCACGTGGCTCACAAGCTAGAGATCCCCTCGTCAAAAGTCTATGGGGTTGTTACTTTCTATTCATTCTTTAATATCAATCCAAAAGGTAAATACAAAGTTGCTGTTTGTATGGGAACAGCATGTTTCGTCCGCGGTGCTCAATCTATTCTTGATGAATTTAAAAAGCACTTAGAGATAGGACAGGGCGAAACATCAAAAGATATGATGTTTTCTCTTGATGGCATCCGCTGCGTAGGCGCTTGTGGTCTTGCGCCGGTCGTCTCCGTAAACGGCAAGGTTTATGGCAGAGTAACGACGGATGATGTTAATAAAATAGTTGAAGAATACATGGCAAAGGGCGGTGGAGATGATGAGTAAAATCAAATCTTTAGATGAGCTTAGAAAAATTAGGGAGCGCGCCAACGAGGCCACTTCTATCAGAACAACGGGTGAGAATCCTGACAGAATAGTGCTTGCAGTAGGTATGGCAACATGTGGAATCGCCGCAGGCGCAAGAGATACAATGGTTGCTCTTTTAGACGAAATCTCGGCTAAAGGGCTTGAAAACGTTTCAGTTGTCGCAACTGGCTGTCTCGGTTTTTGCTATGCAGAGCCTCTTGTTGAAGTGCGTATGCCGGGCAAAGAGCCTATTAGATACGGCAATGTAGACTCTGCTCTTGCAAAACAAATTGTAGACAAGCACGTTATGCAAGGTATATTTATAGAAGATTCAATCATTAGCAAGGAGGTTCCCCGATAATGGAAAAATATAGAATGCATATATTAGTATGCGGAGGAACCGGTTGTGTTTCAACTGAGAGCTTAGCGGTTTATGACGCTTTTAAAAGCCAATTGAAAGCAACAGGCTATGCAGGTGATGTCCAAATCTTGAAAACAGGATGCTTTGGTTTTTGTGAACAAGGCCCTATTGTAAAGGTTTATCCTGACAACGTTTTTTATGTTAAGGTTACTGCTGCAGACGTTGAGGAAATCATAAACGAGCACGTTATAAAAGGAAGAATAGTAAACCGCCTTTTATATACAGACCCTCAAAAAGGTGATCACGAAGCAGAGCACAGACATATTCCGTTCTATAAAACTCAGGTTCGTATCGCGCTTAAAAACTGCGGTATTATTGACCCTGAGAAAATTGATGATTACATAGCTCTTCGCGGTTACGAAGCTCTTGGTACTGCTATCTTTGATCAAACTCCAATGGAAGTTATTGAGGTTATTAAGAAAAGTAATTTAAGAGGCCGCGGAGGAGCAGGTTTCCCAACAGGTTTGAAATGGGAATTTGCGCATAAATCCCCAGGCGATAAAAAATACGTTATTTGTAATGCAGACGAGGGCGACCCAGGCGCATTTATGGACAGATCCATTTTGGAAGGCGACCCACACTCTGTTTTAGAAGCTATGGCTATTTGCGGCTATGCCATCGGCGCAAACGAAGGCGTAATCTATATCCGTGCAGAATATCCTTTGGCTGTTGAAAGGCTTAAAATAGCTATTGCCCAAGCAGAAGAGCTTGGCCTTTTGGGTGACAATATTCTTGGCAGCGATTTTAGCTTCCATTTATCTATAAATCTTGGCGCAGGCGCATTCGTCTGCGGTGAGGAAACAGCTCTTATAAATTCAATCGAAGGAAGCCGTGGAGAACCGCGCGTTAAACCTCCGTTCCCAGCTCAAAAAGGCTTATGGCAATGCCCTTCAAACATCAACAACGTTGAAACATATGCAAATATTTGCCAAATCCTTTTAAACGGTGCCGATTGGTTTAATTCCATTGGAACAGAAAATTCAAAAGGAACAAAAGTATTCGCTTTGGCCGGAAAGATTAACAACGTTGGTCTTGTCGAAGTTCCTATGGGAACAACAATTAGAGAAATCATTTTTGACATCGGCGGAGGCATAAGAGACGGTAAAAAGTTTAAGGCTATCCAAACTGGTGGCCCGTCCGGCGGATGTATTCCGGAAGAGCTTCTTGACCTTCCTATCGACTATGAATCACTTAAAGATGTTGGTTCTATGATGGGTTCCGGCGGTCTTATCGTTATGGATGAAGACGACTGTATGGTTAACATAGCGAAATTCTATCTGGACTTTACTGTTGAGGAAAGCTGCGGAAAATGTACGCCTTGCCGTATCGGTAACAGACGTCTTTTAGAAATTTTGGAAGACATTACAGAAGGCAGAGGAACTGAAAACGATTTGCAAGAGCTTAAAAAGCTTGGCGAAGTTATAATAGATTGCTCCTTATGCGGCCTTGGCCAAACAGCTCCAAACCCTGTTCTTTCCACGCTTAAATACTTTGAACACGAATATAAAGCGCACGTTATTGATAAAAAATGTCCTGCTGGCGCTTGTACGGAGCTTCTTACTTATGAAGTTATTCCTGAAAAATGTATTGGTTGTACATTATGCGCACGTAACTGTCCTGTCAACTGTATAGCTGGCGAACGCAAAAAGCCTCACATTATTGATCAGGATAAATGTATCAAATGCGGCGTTTGTGAAACAAAATGCCCGACAAAAGCCATCGTGCGGAAATAGGAGGTTTAAAAATGAGTTTAATAAATGTTACCATAAATAACACACCAATACAGGTTGAACCAGGCACAACCATTTTGGATTGTGCTCAGTTATGCGGCTTGCATATCCCGACTTTGTGCCATTTGAACCTTCATGATATCAAGATGGTTAACCAAGTTGCGACTTGCCGCGTTTGTATGGTTGAAATAGAAGGGCGTAAAAACCTTGCCCCAGCTTGTAACACTCAGGTTACAGAGGGCATGGTCATTCACACTAGCTCAAAAAGAGCAGTTTTGGCTCGCCGCAAGATGATTGAGCTCTTCCTTTCCAATCATCCAAATGATTGCTTGATTTGTTCCAGAAACCAAAATTGTGAGCTCCAAAGCCTTGCGGCAGAAATCGGTGTAGACCAAGTTCGTTATCACGGCAAAAGATCAGATTTTGAGAAAGACACTTCCAGCCTTTCCCTTATTCGTGACCCTAACAAGTGCGTGCTTTGCCGCCGTTGCGAAACTATGTGCAACACTGTTCAAACAGTTGGCGTTTATTCCGCAGTTAACCGCGGTTTTGACACGACTATCGGAACGTTCTTCGACCATCCGATGCTTGAAACTTCATGTACATTCTGCGGACAATGCGTTTCAGTTTGTCCAACAGGAGCTCTTACTCAAGTAGACAATACAAAGAGAGTTTGGGATGCTTTGAACGATCCTGACAAGTTTGTTATCGTTCAAACAGCTCCAGCCGTTCGTGCAGCTTTGGGCGAAGTTTTCGGCCTTCCTGTAGGTACAAATGTTACAGGCAAAATGGTATCCGCTCTTAGACACCTTGGTTTCAACAAGGTTTATGATACAGATTTCGCTGCAGACCTTACTATTATGGAAGAAGCAACTGAGCTTATTCACCGTATTGAAAACAATGGCACATTGCCTATATTAACAAGCTGCTGCCCAGCATGGGTTAAGTTTATTGAGCACCAATTCCCAGAACTACTTGATATTCCATCATCATGCAAATCTCCTCACGAGATGTTTGGAGCGATTGCTAAAACATTCTTGGCGGAAAAACTCGGCGTAGACCCATCCAAGGTAGTTGTCGTTTCCGTCATGCCTTGTCTTGCTAAAAAATATGAAGCGGCTCGTCCAGAGCTTTCAGATAAAAATTTTGCAAACGTTGACTATGTTATTACAACTCGCGAGCTTGGAAAAATGGTTACAGAAGCTGGCATGAATTTTGATATGCTTCAAGACGAGGATTTCGACAGCGTTATGGGAGAATCTTCCGGCGCCAGCGTTATCTTTGGAACAACCGGAGGCGTTATTGAAGCTGCTTTAAGAACCGCTTACTTCTGGCTTACAGGCAACAAACCGGCTGATGTTGAGTTCAAGGATCTTAGAGGTATTGAAGGCATAAAAGAAGCGTCTTATGACATAAACGGAACAGAAATCAAAATAGCAGTTGCTCACGGTCTTGGAAATGCAAGGCAGCTTCTTGAATCAGTTCGTGACAAAAAGGCTTCCTACCATGCTATAGAAATTATGGCTTGCCCAGGCGGCTGTGTAAACGGCGGTGGACAACCATATCATGGCAATAACCCAGAAACAACTATAAAGCGTGCAGAAGTTCTTTATAATGAGGATAGATCGAAAGAGATTCGTTATTCACATGAAAACAAGGAAATCCAACAGCTTTACAGCGAATTCCTTGGAGAACCCGGGGGCGAAAAGGCTCACCACCTATTACATACTAAATACACAAAAAGAGAGTTATAAGATAAAAAGGCCATCCGTTATTTCGCGGATGGCCTTTACCATAATACTTCAAAATATTTTAATACTTTCCAAAATCCTTTTTATCAAAAATATTTACTGTATTCTGGGGTGTATTTTTTGTAGGTACTAGTTGTTGTTGGGTTTGCGTTTTAGGTTTTAATTCCGTTATATTAGAAGACGGACGTATTGTAGATTCATGGTTCACTTTCCCCGCAGGATTTAGCACCATAGGTTTTGAATCTGCCTGCTTAGCCGGAAAAGGTTTAACAGTAGAAGGCTTAGCAGAAAAAGGCTTAATAGAAGACGTAGGCTTTAGTGGCAAAACATCCGGTCTTGGAACTGTTTTCACAGGTTGTTTTGCGACTTCCGGTTTAAATCTCCCACTTATAGGTGAAGCAGGCTTTGCCGGTGTTTGAACAGAACCATCCGCTAAAACAGGTTTGCTTATAGCCAGCGGCTCATTATTTTTATCAATTATCGACTTGCCTTTGAATCCTGAAAACATTTCCTCAAACATCTGAGAGTTTTTAAGCAGAGCATTTGAAGAAACAGCAGACTGTTGGCTTAAAGAAGCGTTAAGCCGTGTAATATCCGAAATACTTGATATTCCGTTTGCAACCATTTCTATTGAATCAGCCTGTTCCCTCGAATATTTGGAAACACCACTGATCAAATCTGATATCTCATTTATTTGAGATACTATATCATCAAGACGTTGTGCTGTTGCATTTGCTATTTTAACCCCATTGTTAACCTTTTCAAAGGAGCTTTCAATAAACCTAGATGATTCCTTCGCAGCCGATTGGCTTCTTTCAGCAAGCGTTCTTACCTGCTCTGCAACAACCGAGAATCCCTTTCCATGCGCACCTGCCCTTGCAGCTTCAACTGCGGCGTTAAGCGCAAGCAGATTTGTTTGTAAGGCAATATCTTCTATAACCTTTATTATTTTAGAGATATTGCCCGAGGCTTCATTTATCTTGTTCATTGCTTCTATCATGCTCGTCATTTCAACATTTCCTAATTCGGCAGAATCCTTGGCTGCCAAAGCAAGCCTGTTAGAGTTCTCTGCCATATCGGCATTCTGCTTTGTTTTAACGCTAATATTCTGGATAGATGTATTAAGTGTTTCGACTGTTTCATTTTGTGTACTAACGCCTTGTGATAGGCTAGAGCTGGTTTGAGAGATAACTATAGCGTCAGAAGTTATATCCTTTGAAGACTCCCTCATTTTTATTAAAATAGCGTTAAATGTTTCAACAACCTTATTTAGTGATTGTTTAACCAGATTATAATCGCCAACATAGTCAGATGCAAGCATTATATCAAAATCCTGTTCACACAATTTATCAAGAGTTTTTGAAATTTCATTATTGCAAGAGGAAGCCTTTAACGCAATTGAATTAACAGCATTTTTAAGTTCCAAATAACTTCCGCGATAATTTCCTTTTATCGTTGCGCCAAGATTTCCGTCAGAAATTTCGGATACAACGTCAATCGTTTCTTTAAGAGGTTCGGCAAAAGCATTTAAAATGTTGTTAACATTTAAGCATATACTTTTCCATTGCCCTTTATATTTGTTTATATCAAGTCTTTCATTTATATCTCCGGCGGCGCAAGCGTCTGCAATCCTTTTAATATCGTCTCCAATGCCGCATAAGTTTTCCATAAACGTATTAATCGCTTTATGCTCGGTTGCCGCAAAAATGTTAGTGCCTTTGGAAATGCTTCCGTCAGAAATTTTTGCAAGCGTCTCCGAAAAATTATTTATTGTTCTAGAATAGTCAGATGCAAGTCTGTTTATCCTCGAGACAATAGCCTTATATCCGCCAGAATATTCAGCCTCCCGTATAAGATGATCCGGCGAAACGCTTTCTAATTCTGTTTGAATAAGAATAAGATTAGAAACGATTTTATCAATATTTGAAGAAAGCAAACCTATTTCATCCCGTGCATTAAGAAGAACACGGCAATCCAAATCCCCTTCTGCCACCCTAGCCGTCAGTTCATTAAGCTTTTCCAAAGGCTTAACGACAACTCGCGAGCAGATTAAAAATGCAGCAATAGTAACTATAACAGTTATAATGCCTATGGCAAGTACACCGTATAATGAGGTTTGGGAAAAAGAAGCCGAAAAAATGCTTAAAGCCGCTAAAATGCACATAATAATTCCACACAGTATTATTAAAGCAAAAGGAACAATAAATTTTTTATTTATCCCATCAAGATTTTTATACCACTTCATATCAAATACCACCTTCGTTAATTTATGTACATATAACGTCTATCAATAAAGTAATCGGCAAATATATATAATTAATTAATATCGTCAAAAAACTTTTGGCCAAAACGAAAATCCGCCTTGACCAAATGATATTTTGTTATTGTCTTTTTTTATTGTTTTTTTCGTATTGCTTTAATATATAGTTTTTTGCGGCGGCGGTTTTTGGCCTTGCTGGTAAACGCCCAAGCGTTATTACTTCTTTATTAACGCTTTCTTTATTCCTTATTTTTATATCAAGCTCAACGATATGTTTGATTAGGGTTTGTAAATATCTCACGTCGTTTTCATAATAAGCTGCATTAGCCTCAAAATTATCCTTTATCTCTCCAAAGGATTTTTGAAACACAGTATCACATTGAAGCACATTGTCAATAAGGTTCTGCTTTTCAAGCGCCATGCCTTTAAGCATTTCTGCCTTTATCGCAGTATTGGGCTCCTTTGAGAGCATTTCTTCGTTTTCACAAATATTATATATTTGCTCTAAAGATGATTTCTTTTGCTCCAAAACGTCTTTTAAGATATTTATTCTAACACCCAAATCCGTCATTTAACAGCGGCTCCCTTCCCCGAACGGTAAGCGCATCCATATTCCATCGGCTGATAAAGCTCTATAAGCTCAGGCACTGTTACGAAAACAAACCCTTTTTCCGATAAAGTTTTAACAACCTTCTCAGCAGCATCAACACTCGTATGATAAATATCATGCAACAGTATTATATCACCATCTTTAGCCCGTGAGACTATATGGTCATGTATTCTATCGGCATTTTTTGAGTTCCAATCCATAGGGTCTATATCCCACAATATTAAAAACATGCTCTTATCTTTTGCCATAGACATCGTTTTAGAATTGTATGCCCCATATGTCGGTCTAAGCAAGGATGTATCAGCATCGATGATATTCCTTATAGTAACATTGGTTTTTTCTATCTGAGAATTAACGTCTGATTCCTTAAGCTTTGTCAAGTCTTTATGGTTAAATGTATGATTCCCAACTGCATGACCTTCATCATACATCCTTTTAACCAAATCAGGGTTGTTTTCAACGCGTTGACCCATAACAAAAAATGTTGCTTTTGCATTATTATCTTTTAAAATATCCAAAAGCCTGCCCGTTGTTTCAACTCTCGGGCCATCATCAAATGTCAGAGCTATATGCTTAATATCCGATAAATCCAAAACAACATCAGGATTTTGAAGCTCCTCCAAAGGATTTGCAATTATATCCTTATTATCGGCTGATTCAACATCTTCCGGTCCTTCCAGAAACGGATCATCAACAGTAACTTCTTCATCTATTGCGTTATTAGTCGTTCCTGCGCTTTCCTTTGAATTATCTTCAATAGCCCGTTCATAATTTTCTGTATTATCGCTATCATCAGTATTGTCATCATTAATATCGTCATTTTTGTTTTGAGTTATATTTAAAACGTCAACATCGTCTGAATCATTAATATGAATCTCCGCAGCAGAGGGATCAATATTTTCTTTAGGATTTTCTGTTTCATTTATTGCCTGATCCTGTTGTTGAGTTTGTAAAGAAGTGCTACCGTCATAAGCTTTGTAATAATGAGAAGCCGAGTTACCTATAAAAAGCATAGTCACTATGCTGATAAACGAAATTAATATAAAGGCGTAACATATTTTTTTATTCAAGTCTACTCCCCCAATAAAGATATTTATGTTATAATCTATTTAAAAGTTTTAAAGCTATGATGTTTATATCGTACCCTTATTTATAAAAATTTATTATTTATTTTTGCCATCAAAAATAAAGCCTATCCAATTAACTATATATAATTATATCTTTAAATACATAAAATAACAAGTATTGCCTAATGATAATAAATAAATTATAAGCGAGCTGTTTTTTAATGTTTTGAATAAAGTTTTTATGGACAAATCCGATAAAATATATATAAATTTTTTGTATTTATTTTTATTTATTTTTGATATATACTTTAATTAGCGCATCACATACCTACTTCCAAAAAAGGAGGATAAATCTATTATGGCCAAAGCAATTAAAAACGAAATACTTCTTGAAAGCGGAACTAATGAACTTGAGGTTTTGGAGTTTACAATAGCTCATAGGCATTTCGGCATAAACGTGTCAAAGGTAGTTGAGATTATGCAGCGCATGGAAGTAACTCCTATGCCAAACAGCAATCCGTTTATTCATGGGGTTTTTAAGCCAAGAGACGTTATAATGACGCTTATAAACCTCCCGGCATATCTTGGTCTGCCGGAAGCAGAAAGCCCAGAGAGAGATATCTATATTATAACAAATTTTAACAAAAGCTCATTTGCGTTCCATGTCCATTCTGTAGAAGTGATACACAGAATTTCGTGGGAAGATATAGAAAAGCCAGATTCATCTATATACGGAGGAGCTGATGGCCTTGCAACAGGAATTGCAAGAATTGATAACAGACTTGTCACTATTATAGACTTTGAAAAAATTATTTCAGACATCAGCCCATCAACTGGTATACAAATCAAGGATATTGATAAGCTTGGCGCTAGAGTAAAAACGGATAAACCCATTCTTGTAGCAGAAGATTCTATGCTTTTAGAGCGTATGATTCTGGAATCTTTAGAAAAAGCCGGATATACGAATCTTATCTGCTGTTCAAACGGAAAAGAAGCTTGGGATTTGCTTTTGTCTTATAAAGAAACCGGGCTGCCAATATCAAACTTTGTCAAATGTGTTATAACTGACATAGAGATGCCCAAAATGGATGGTCACAGGCTAACAAAATGCATTAAAGATGATGAAGAGCTAAGTATTCTCCCTGTTATAATATTTTCTTCTTTAATAAATGATGAAATGAGAATTAAAGGGCAAAAAATCGGAGCAACTGCACAGCTTGCAAAGCCCGATATTGCAGACCTTGTTAATCTTATAGACAAATACGCTCTGGATTAATGGAGAATTTATTTGAGCTAAATATGAACAGGCCGATAACCTGCTGTTTCACAGGGCACCGCCCTCAAAAAATGCCATCGTTGTTTCACAATAACGGCCTACTAAACAAACATATGGCTGATATGCTGGAAAATGAAATCGAATCAGCTATCTCCATAGGATACAAGTTCTTTGTATCGGGCGGTGGTCTTGGCTTTGATATGTCCGCCGCAAAAACTGTGCTTACCTTGCGCGATAAATATCCTTTTATTAGGCTAAACCTAGCCCTTCCATGCAAAAATCATTACGAGCGCTGGCATCCCCAGCATAAAAAGCAGTTTTTTGAGATTATCGAAAGCACGGATAATGTCACCTATGTCAGTGATAAGCCGTATTCTGATGGATGCATGATGAAAAGAAACAAATACATGGTTGATTGTTCCAGCCGCATAATTTGTCTTTATAACGGTTCATCCGGCGGAACAAAAAACACTGTTTTGTATGCAAAGAAATCATACGTGACAATAATAACTCTGGATATTTAAATCAATATTGAATTTTCCGCAAATAAATCGGGGCTGTCTGACATAAACTAGGCAGTCCTTTTGTTTATTTATACATTAATATACAATTACTGACAATAACCGATGCTAATTCAGCCTTGTTTCTTATCCTGCGTTAGTGTATAATAATTATTATTTATACAATTGTTGGATAATCACTGCAAGGATGATGATTTATATGAGTACACTTGATTGCAAATTAGAAAATGATTTTTTGATTAAAGACTTAAAAAGCGTAGATTCTGTAAATTCATATATATCCAGTGCTATAGTTATAGCGCAAGCGAACAACGATTTGACGATTGTACAAGCCAATCGTGGATATTTTGACCTCTTGGGTTATACCAAACAAGAGTTATATGATATTTATAAGAATAAAGGCATGCTGACTATGCACCATGATGATCTTGATAAGCTGCAAGCAGCATTTAATAAATGCTTTTCGGCCACCAAGGAATTCACATTTAATGTCAAAGTAAGAGTTGTTCACAAAGAATGTGGCCATAAATGGGTTCATGTCAGCGGGCGAGGCATTCCAAATAAAGATGGGGCTGTTATGCTTTATTGCTCTCTAATCGATATAACTGATTATGTCGCGCTTATGGATAAGCTAGAAAATGAACAAATCTATAATAGGCTCATTATGGATCTTACGAATGATAGTTTCTTCGATTTGGATATAGAAACCTTAAAGCTCAAGCATTCTCAGCATTTTGCTCAGAGATTCAATATTCCATCAACAAGAGAAAATTATTTAAAGGCATTTATTAGCTCGGGAGTAGTGTCTGAAGAAAGTATGCCGGATTTTATGATGGCGGTAGAGGATGCAACCGTGCGTGGGCTAGAAACCGGAAACGGTATGCACTTGAAATTGTGTGCCCCTGATAATGATTACATTTGGTATACAGTTCATTATAAGATTCTTTTTGATAAATGGGGCAAACCATCGCGTGTTATAGGAAAATTAACAGATATAACTAAGCAAAAAATTCAGATTGATACCCTAAAAAGAAAGGCTGAAACCGATCCACTAACAAAGCTTTACAATAAAGAAGAAACAAGGCTTCGCATTGAACGATGCTTAAAAAGTGCAAATCCCGGTGACAAATTCGCCCTGATAATGGCTGATATAGACAATTTTAAGGGGCTTAATGACAGGTTGGGGCACCAATTCGGAGATGCTGTCCTTATAGATATTTCAGCCAAATTAAAGCTCTTCTTCCGAGATAGTGACATTATTGGGCGCGTTGGCGGCGATGAATTTATTGTTTTTATAAACAATATTAAAAGCGATGATATTATATTTGAAAAGGCAAAAGAGCTATGTGATGCTTTCCGTCATACATATTCGGGAGAAATCAATGAATATAAAATTTCATGCAGTATAGGTATTGCTTTATGTCCTAAACACGCCAAAACCTTTGACGAACTATATCGCCTTGCGGATATCGCTCTCTATGAATCAAAACGAAAAAATAAAGATTGCTATACAATTTATGACGACAACCTGTCCAAAACAACGTTGATCGAATTAGAGCCAACTAAACTAATAAAGCGTTTTACCACAAATTACTTTATTGATGATATTATTCATACCATTTTTGAAATGCTTTATGAAACAAAGGACATAGAAATAACAATAAGCATGATTCTAGGCATTATCGGCAAAGAATTTGATGTCGACAAATGCTCTGTGTATGAGTTTAATGAAAATCAAAATACTATCAGCGTTACATATGAATGGTGTAATAAAGGAATAAGCAAAGAAATTAACAACATGCAAAATATGCCAGTTTTCATGCTTGATGATATAATTTCACAGTTTAATGAGGACGGTATCTATTATTGTTCAGATATTTCGAATCTTGAGGGTGAGTTTTATACGCTTTTAAAGAATCAGAATACAAAATCTATTCTTCGCTGCATTTTCTACGAAAACGGAGTGATGAAAGGATTTGTTGGGTTTGATTCATGTAAAACAAACAGAAACTGGTCGCCTGATGAAATAGCTATATTAAACTATATGACAAAAATTCTTTCAACATTTATTACAAAAGACCAAATCTCAAAAGAATTATTGGCGTTTTATGAAAGACATATTCAAATGCTTGAAAATCTCAATGGTTATGTGTATGTAATTGATAAAGAATCGCATGAAACCCTTTACTTAAACAAACTTATAAAATCCATGGGCTATAAAGTTGGCCAAAAGTGCCACAGGATTTGGTTCGACAGCGATACGCCTTGCGAAAATTGCCCGGCAAACTTGATTGATGAAAAAACAAAAATGGCCTCTTTAGAGCTTATGACGCCTCTGATTGGAGGATGGATAAATGCAGCTGCATCAAAAATAACTTGGTCTGGCCAAAGAGACGCTTTGTTAGTCTGCTGCACGGATATAACAAAATATAAATCTGCTTCTTCTTAAAGTTATTGCCATTTTTTATTATGTTTGGTATTATAAAAAGATGCAGCACATAGAAAGGTCGTTTTTTATGATAAAGAGCATGACAGGTTATGGTAGAGGCGATTGTATTCTATATAACCGTAAATTCACTGTTGAAATAAAATCCGTTAATCACCGCTTTAACGATTTAAGCATAAAGCTTCCTAGAGTTCTAAACTCATTTGAAGATAAAATCAAGGCGGAACTTTCAAAGGTTGTAAACCGCGGTAAGACTGATGTTTATGTGCATTTTGAATCTTTTTCCGCCGATGATATAAAAGTAAATCTGAATGAAGCATTGGCTGATTCATATTTTAGCGCGCTATCAAGGCTAAAGCTTAAATATCCGGAAATACGTGATGATTTGTCTCTTTCGCTTATTGCTCGCTTTCCAGATATAGTAACAGTTGAAAAACTGGCAGATAGCCAGGACGATAGCATGAACCAAATGTGGGAAGCGCTTTTCACAGCTCTTAAAACCGCCATTGATGCATTTATTAAAATGCGTGAAATAGAAGGCGCTGCTCTTAAATCTGATCTTTTGAAGAAAAAAGAAGTGCTTGCGGCGCTCACCGAAAATGTCAAAACCCGGGCGCCTCATGTCGCTCAGGATTATGCTGTCAGATTAAAAACAAAAATCGAAGAAGCATTGGCCAATGTTAATTATGATGAAACAAGGCTTATCCAAGAAATAACTATCTTTTCAGATAAATCATGTATCGATGAGGAATTAATAAGGCTATCAAGCCACCTTTCCCAGCTTTCAGAGATTCTTTGCGAATCTGACGCTGTAGGAAAAAAGTTGGATTTTCTTGTTCAGGAAATTAACAGAGAAGTAAATACTATAGGTTCAAAATCAAACGACTTAGAAATAACCAAGCTTGTCGTGCAGATGAAAAGCGAGGTTGAGAAAATACGCGAGCAGGTGCAAAATATTGAATAATCTTAAGCTAGTTAACATAGGCTTTGGAAATGTAGTCGCTGCAAACAGGATTATAGCTATAATAAGTCCTGAATCGGCGCCTGTTAAAAGAATCATCCAAGTTGCCAAAGAAAATGGGAACATAATAGACGCAACATATGGCAGGAGGACAAGAGCCGTTATTATAACAGACAGTGGGCACGTCATCCTATCTTCTATTCAGCCAGAAACAATAGCATCGAGGGTTTCTAAAGAACATATTGATTTTTCCGATAATTCGCAGGAAAATGCTTAAAATACTATTTATAAAAACAAGCTTTATAAAGCGCTTGTTTATTTACAGGAGGAAGGGCAATAATGAGTAAGGGTATGTTGATTATTATTTCCGGTCCGTCCGGCTCCGGCAAAGGGACGGTCGTAAAAAAGCTATGCCCGCCGCCTAATTTTGATGAATCATGTGAAAATGACTTGGGGTTTGCTGTTTCGATCTCCGTAACAACCCGAAAAAAACGCTCTGGCGAGGTTGACGGCAAGGATTATTTTTTCTGTACTGAAGAAGAATTCTATGAAAAGCTGAAAAACAACCAGCTTTTAGAAAGCGCAACATTCTGCGGCAATTATTATGGGACTCCGCGCTCATATGTCGAAGAGCAGATTGAAAAAGGCAAAACGGTTGTTCTTGAAATAGAAGTTAATGGAGCATTGCAGGTTAAAGAAAAGTTCCAAACCAGTGTTTTGATATTCCTGCTGCCTCCTTCTATTGATGAGCTAAAGAACCGTCTTATAAACAGGAATACCGAGGATATGGAAACAATTGAGGACAGATTAAGGCGCGCCAGGGAAGAGATCAAGCTGATAGACCAGTATGACTATGTTGTGATAAACGAAAGCGTCAACGATGCCGTAGACGACATTAAGTCAATAGTAACTGTCGAAAAGCTGCGCCCATCCCGCCGCGATCTTGAAAAATTTATTATTGTATAAAAAACCAGTATATTAATAAGATATCTTTTTTGGAGGGTATTATAAAAATGTTGAGACCATCATATTCAGAACTAATGCAAATTTTAAACGACGGAACAGTGTTAGATAACAAAATAACAAGCAGATACGCAGTTGTTATTGCAGCATCAAAAAGAGCAAGACAATTGATAGACGGTGCTATCCCTCATGCAACAGCTGAAACAAACAAGGCTGTTTCCGTCGCTGTCAAAGAAATGCAGGAGCGTTTAATAAAAATAATACCCGACGGGGATGCAGCAAAAAGCCAGCCGGATGCAGCGGATTCTAAGCAAGAAAATCAGGAATATAGCAATTATCCTCAAAACCACTATACTACCGACGAGTTTGACGAAGATGTTGAGCTTCTTTCAGAAGATGAAGATTTTGCAGACGAAGCGGATTTTGATGACGATGATGACGAGGAAGGCTTCGAAGACGATTTTGACGATGATCTCGTTGATGAATTTGATGAAAGCTTTGATGAGTTTGAAGATGATTTGGAAAATGAGGACTAAAAGCACTTTTGTCTTTTTATAAAGGATTTGATTGTTTTGGATCTATTCGCCGAAATAATTGTTTCCAACACCCATAAGGATGTTGACAGGATATTTCATTATATAATCCCCTCTGCCCTGCGCGACGAAATCAAAATAGGGGCAAGGGTGACCGTTCCATTCGGCCGAGGAAACAAGAAAATCGAAGGCTATGTTATAGGGTTTTCCACGGAGACGGACGTCCCTTCCGATAAGCTGAAGGAGATTATATCTGTTTCCGAGGACTACCCTGTTTTTAGTGAAGCAATGCTCTCCCTTGCAAAGTGGATGAAGCAAAAGTATTACACAACCCTGTCTGATTGTATCCAATGTATATTGCCCTCCGGAATTGGAACAAAATCATTAAGTATTAAATATATATATCTTGATACCGAAAATAAAGACCTAGCCCAAGAAATCCAAAAAATATTAGCAAAAAATGATAAGCAAAGTCTTGTTGTCAAAGCATTAATGGAAACCAACGGCTTGGAATACGCGAAAATCAAATCAAACCTAAAAATTTCGGATTCGCCTATTAAAACGCTCGAAAAACACGGTATAATAAAAATAAAGCCGTTTAAGGCCTTCCGGGATACAATATTTAACTATGGCATAACAAAAACAGAGCCTCTAAAACCAAATTATGAGCAACAGGCAGCTCTGGATTGTTTATACAACATGCTATCGTTTAATAAAAAAAAACCTGTTCTGTTGCATGGTGTAACAGGTAGCGGCAAAACGGAAATCTACCTTCAGCTTATAGATAAAGTGCTTAAAGCCGGGAAGCAGGCGATTGTTTTGGTGCCTGAGATTTCGCTGACGCCGCAAACAGTTAATAGGTTTTACAGCCGTTTTGGCCCACGTGTTTCCGTAACGCATAGCCGCCTTTCCTCTGGGGAACGCTTTGACCAATGGCAAAAAGCAAGAGAAGGCTATGTCTCCGTTATGATTGGCCCCCGCTCTGCGATATTTACGCCGTTTGACAATCTTGGAGTAATAATAATAGACGAAGAGCACGAAACAACTTACAAATCAGAAACAACGCCAAAATATGACGTGCGTGAAATAGCCGTAAAGCTTATGGAGCTTACCGGTGCGCTTGTTGTTATGGGCTCGGCTACTCCGTCTGTAGAAACGTATTTTGGATGCAAATGTGATGAAATACATTTAATAAAGCTAAATAACCGTGTTAATAACGTTATGCCCGATGTTAGTATAATAGACATGCGCGAAGAACTGGCGCTAGGCAACAAATCGATTTTCAGTCGAGCATTGTATGAAGCAATTGAAGAAACACTGGAAAATAAAAACCAAGCTATCCTTTTTATAAACCGCCGAGGGCATTCGACGTTCGTTTCGTGCCGTGTATGCGGTAACGCTTTGGCTTGTGATGCCTGTAGCATCAACTATACATACCATATCTATACAAACAAGCTTATGTGTCACTACTGCGGCGATGAGCAACCAATGCCGAAAAACTGTCCAATATGCGGCTCTATTCATATAAAGCATTTTGGAACAGGGACGCAAAAGGTGCAGGAGGAAATACAAAAGCTGTTTCCAGAAGCAAAAACCTTGCGTATGGATATGGATACGACATCAAAAAAGCACAGTCATGAAGCCATTCTTTCTGCTTTTTCCAAAGGACAGGCTGATATTTTGATAGGAACCCAGATGATTGCAAAAGGGCATGATTTCCCAAGGGTTTCGCTTGTCGGTATCATTGCCGCTGATATATCATTAAACACGGGTGATTTTCGCTCCGCCGAAACCACATACCAGCTTTTGACCCAAGTTTCAGGCAGAGCCGGGCGAGCCGAAATTCCCGGCAAAACGTTTATACAAACATATATGCCGGAGCACTACAGCATTTGTTTTGCTAAAGACAATAACTATGACGGTTTCTATGACCATGAAATATTAATAAGGCAAAAAATGCAGTATCCCCCATACACAAATATTTTCAGCGTCATGTTTTCCGGGGATGATGAAAAAAAGGTAATAGTAGCCCTAAACAGGCTTCATTATATAATGAATTTTTTTAATAAAAAGGGGAATTTTGAATTGCTTGGCCCATCGCCTGCCCAAATATCCAAAATAAACAAAAACTTCCGCTGGCGCATTATCGTAAAATGCGTTGATGAAGAAAAAATCAAGAGTTTTGTTTTTTATTGTTTGGATAAACTACGGGAACGGGAGGATTTGTCCGGCATAACGATAAACGCTTCCCTAAACCCGAAGATATTGCACTAAAATTCAAACTTTAGCTCAAGGAGGTAAACAATGGCTTTAAGAACTATACGTCTCGAAGATGATGAAATACTAAGGAAAAAATCAAAGCCCGTAAAGGTTATAACTCCCAGGATTCTTGGGCTTTTAGATGATATGCTAGATACCCTAAAAGAGGCAGACGGCGTTGGACTGGCAGCTCCACAGGTTGGTGTCTTAAAACGCGTCGCCATCATAAATCTTGATGATAAGCTTTATGAAATGATTGATCCAGAAATTATAGAAACCCGAGGCACGCAGCGCCGGGTTGAAGGCTGCCTAAGCATTCCGGGAGAGTCCGGGCTTGTCGAGCGCCCAGAATATATTAAGGTAAAATATATGGACAGAAATGGCAAAGAGCAAATCGTCGAAGGTACAGAATTGCTTGCGGTTGCTTTGTGCCACGAGCTGGATCACCTTGATGGTGTATTGTATGTTGATAAGCTTATCGAATCTGAAGAAACCGATGAGGAAGATGAATAGTATGGACATAGTGTTTATGGGAACGCCTGATTTCGCCGTTCCTATTTTGGAAAAACTGATTGAGCATTATAACGTTACCGCAGTCATAACGCAGCCGGATAAACCAAAGGGACGTGGAAACAGAATCGTATTCCCTCCGGTTAAAGAATGCGCCATAAAGCATGATATTCCTGTTCTTCAACCAATAAAAATCAAAGACCCTGCATTTATTGAAGAATTGAAAAGCTACCCGGCGGATATTTTTGTTGTCGCTGCTTATGGTCAAATTTTGCCGGAATCAGTCCTGTTTATGCCGAAATTCGGTTCAGTAAACGTTCACGGCTCCCTTCTCCCAAAATATAGAGGAGCAGCGCCCATCCAATGGGCAATAATTGATGGCGAGAGTACCACCGGCGTGACCATTATGCAAATGGATACCGGGCTTGACACAGGGGACATGCTTTTAAAAAACTCTTTTCAGATTACGCCGGATGACACCTATGCAACTGTTCACGACAAAATGTCGAAAATAGGCGCAGATACATTAATTGAAGCGCTTAAACTTATACAATCCGGGAAAATCGAAAAAATAAAACAAGACGACAAACAATCCACCTACGCGAAAATGATTACCAAAGATACCGGTAAAATCCAATGGCATAAAACCTCTGAAAGCATAATAAACCTTATAAGAGGGCTTGATCCATGGCCTGGAGCATATGCTCTGTATAACGGAGAAACTCTCAAAATCTGGAAAGCCGAATCAGTAAATAATAATTATGGCGGTAAACCTGGAGAAATTATGGACATAATAAAAAACAAAGGCATTATTGTCAAAACAGGCGACGGAGCGATTTTGGTCACACAAATACAGGGTTCAGGAAGCAAAAGAATGTCATGCTCGGATTATTTGCGCGGTCGTTTGATTGAAACAGGAGTTGTTTTATCATAAACTTTATGCCATAGTTTTCGTATATTTTTGCTAAGGAGATGATTGATATGTATAATATTGGATACCTGTTGTTAATACCTGCTATGATTTTTGCGCTTTGGGCTCAGTTCAAAGTTAATAACACATTCAGCAAATATAGTAAATACGGCAATGAAAAAGGCCTTACAGGTGCCCAGGTTGCAAGCCAACTGTTAGCCCGTTGGGGAATAAATGATGTTAGAGTTGAAAGAATTGGCGGTAACCTTACAGACCATTACGACCCAAAAGCTAAAGTTTTGCGCCTGTCTGACAGCGTTTATGGAAGCCAATCTCTTGCAGCGCTAGGTGTAGCGGCGCATGAAACCGGTCATGCCGTTCAACATGCAGAAGGTTATTCTGCTTTGGCTATAAGAAATGCTATATTCCCTGTAGTTAGTATTGGCTCAAGGATGGCTATGCCGCTCATACTTCTTGGTTTCTTTCTTTCCTACCTAAGCGCAGGAGCAGGAAACCTCGGGATATATTTACTTTATCTTGGTATTGCCTTATTTTTCGGCGTTGTTGTGTTCCAAACGATTACTTTGCCTGTAGAATTCAACGCTTCAAAAAGGGCGATTGAAATGCTGGGAGATTATGATATATTAACGCAAGATGAGATTAGCCCAGCTAAAAAGGTTTTAAACGCAGCAGCAATGACATATCTTGCAGCGGCAGCTGTTTCAATAGCCCAGCTATTAAGATTTATCCTATTGGCTTCAAACAGCCGCAGAAGTAATTAGATTATAGATAACCAAAGCCCCCGATAAGGGGGCTTCATGTTATCTAAAAAACACCAAAATTTCTAACAAACCGGAATCTCTGTAGGGGCGCGCATTGTGCGTCCGTATAATTCTATAGATTTCTTCTGCCTAGCATGAAATCGTGACTTATTACGGTTTCATGCTATTTTTGCGTATCACGCAACTCCATTTACTTATTTTACAACCATTCTCTTAACTGCCTTAATCAGCTCAGACAAAACAATCACCGACAAAGCCGTAATGATAATCTTCAACCACATAAAAAGTGGAAGCGGCACTGTGCCGTAAAATTCACCACCTAATTGTGTAATTACAATTTGCAGGCTGAACGTTATAGCAAAAACCAAAAGCATAAGCTTATTTGTAGTTATGTTTTTTAAAATGCTTGTATCAGTAAGCTCACGGCTATTAAACGCATTAAACAGCTGAAATACTACAAACAGTGTGAACAAAACGGTCGGCATCTGTTCCGCCGTAGCGCCCAAGATATTAAAGGCCTGTTGAGAGAGAAATATCACTGAAATAAATATACCGTTTACAGCAATCCTTGATAACATACCCTTAGAAATAATGTTTGCATCACGGCTTGTTGGTTTACGCTTCATCAGATCACCCCGAATCGGCTCAAGACCAAGCGTTAGCGCAGGAGGACCATCCATTACAATATTAATCCACAAAAGCTGCAACGCCGTAAACGGTGATTTAAAGCCTGCCATTACGGAAAACAACACAGTAATAACCGAAGCCACATTTACAGTTAGTTGAAACTGTATAAACCGCTGAAAATTCTCATAAATACCGCGCCCCCAATGCACCGCTCTAACGATGGTTGAAAAGCTGTCATCAAGGAGAACTATATCGCTTGCCTCCTTAGAAACCTCCGTGCCCGTAATGCCCATTGCTACTCCAACATCGGCGTTTTTAATAGCAGGAGCATCGTTAATACCATCGCCTGTTACGGCAACAATATTGCCCATTGCTTTTAACGCCTTAACAACGCGCATCTTAATTATCGGTGTGCTTCTAGCAATTACACGTATTTTAGGAATGATTTTATTAAATTCTTCATCAGAAAGCTCGTCTAGTTCTTTTGCTTCCACAGCGATATGTTCGTCATCCAATATGCCAAGCTCGTCCGCAATTGCTGTGGCTGTAATAATGTTATCGCCTGTAAGCATTTTAAGGTCAATTCCCGCATTTCGGCAGTGCAAAACAGCATCGTATACATCAGAGCGCAACGGATCAGATATAGCCACAAATCCATCAAACACCATATCGCTTTCAATTTGCTCTCTGCAATTTATAAAATCAATATCCTGCTCAATTTCCTTATGCGCAAAGGCAATAACTCTTGCAGCTTTCTTTTGAAAAGCTGTAATTTGCTCGTCTGCTGCTTTTGCGGCTTCTTCTGATATAGCGCACATAGCAAGAATTTTTTCTGGGCTGCCCTTTGTGAAAGCAACAGCGCCGTTATCTCTTTTGACAATGGTTGTCATATTCTTTGTTTCGGAGGAAAACGGATAGCTGTGCAAAATCGATGCATTATCCCGGACTTGCTTATACTCTTGACCCGCCTTATTCGCCGCCACAAGCAGCGCACACTCGGTAGGATTTCCAATAAAGGAAGGCCTGTCCGACTTAAAGCTAACATCAGCTGTGCTATTTATGCAAAAATTCTCTGTGAGCAAATTATTTTTAAGTTTAGCGGGTTTAAATAACATTCCGTCTGTATAAATATCAGTAACGGTCATTTTATTCTCAGTTAAAGTACCTGTCTTGTCCGAGCAGATAACATTTATACAGCCAACTGTTTCGCAGGCAATCATTTTTTTGACCAATGCGTTTTGCTTGGACATCTTGATAATATTTACAGACAAAGACACAGCAACGATAGTAGGCAACCCCTCAGGAACAGCCGCAACAATCAGCACAATGCTTGTGATAAATGCCTCCGATATGGTGTCGAGAGACGCTGTGCCGTTAGTAATAAACAATATTGTTTGGATAACAAACACAATACCGGCTGCGGCAGCCCCAAGAATAGTGATGATTTTTCCTAGCTTTCCAAGCTTTTCCTGAAGTGGTGTGCTTGATTTTTCCGTGCCCGACAGCTCCCGCGCTATTTTACCAAACTCCGTTTTATCCCCAACAGCAGTGACCAACATTTTACCGTGACCACTTGTTATATAACAGCCAGAATATAACATATTAGTACGTTCCGCCACAGGTGTTTTTTCATTTTGTATAACAAACTCAGAATCCTTTTCAACGGGAACACTTTCGCCTGTGAGTGCGCTTTCGTCAGAATTTAGGTCAATACATTCTAAAATCCGTCCGTCAGCAGGAATCTTGTCACCTGTTTCAATAATGACAATATCCCCCACAACTACATCACATTGAGGTATAAGACGTATTTCGCCATCGCGCAAAACCTTTATCTGTATATCTTCATTCAACTTGCTTAAAGCTTCAAACGCTTTCGCACTTCTGCCTTCCATTATTACCGTTATGATAATCGATAAGAATATCGCTGCAAAAATGCCTAAGCACTCTAAAAAATCCGCTTCACCGCCAGTTAACCCACGGGTGATGTTTACTCCAAGCGCAATCACTCCCGCCATAATCAACATAATAATCATCGGCTCTCTTGCAGCTTCCCATATCCTATGTATAAGTGATGGTGGTTTTTCCTTTGTAAATGCGTTAATACCATTTTGTTTTCTGCTTTCTGCAACCTCTGATTCGGTCAATCCGCCTTTGTCTACACCCAATCTGTTCAATACATCTTCCTTTGTTCCTAAAAAGTCCTGCATATTTTCAACCTCCGTAATTAATAGTCAAAATGAAAGACCCATATACAGCAGTTTTGCTGTTTATGGGCCTTAACAAATAAAGACTTATATACAGCAAAGGCTATACATGAGTCTCGTTTTTTAAGACAAGCCAGACCATAATGATATAAATCAGTATGGTCAGTATGTTGACTTGCCACGCATATATGCGCAAACTACTCCCTCACGGGGCATTCATTTATTTTTCACATTATAGCACGAGGTCATCTATTTGTCAAATTCTTATTGTAACACTGATTTCCTAAAAAACTCCAATTTAGAATATATAACCAGTTACGTTTAAATCTGATCCTATATACACATCTATAACTGCACGGTCAGATTTATTATCGGTGACGGAATCAAATGTAAACCACAACACATTTCCCATTTGCATAGAACTTATCAGTTTTCCGAAACCTATTTCTTTTTGATTAAGAAATGTTTTTGCTGCCTCTAACATGTTTGTTTCTTGAATGCTTGTAAACTTTGCAGCGTTTGCATTAGCCATAAATGTCGCCTCAGTATTCTCAATAGCATTTAATCTTCCTTGATTTTTTGATAAATCAACTTTGTCAAAGCCTGCGACATAGGAACATGCGGATGTATCCTTTAACATATCAATCTTTTTGCTTTTTGACCATTCAAACTGTACATTGATGTCTTGGTTTTTGCCTAAAAAATTAACTATTACTCGTGTACTTACAAAATAATTATCCGGCACTGTAGCCTTGACTTCCTTTTTTAAGGCATCTATTGCTTGTTTTTTTAAACCATCTAGCTTCTTTGCATCATATCCGTTTTTAACACCAATTGTATTAAGCACGGCCGCTTTTGAAGTATCCGCCATATGAAAATCGGCAAAATATAGCACCCCGTCTTTATTCATCACGCCGTCTTTTGAAGCAGACTCTTTTTCATCCAGCCAACTTAAACCAATTCGTATGCCGTCAGATGGAATTGTTCTATACTCAAATTTTAAATTACTTGGGACTTCAATTCCAAGTGTTTCTTTAAAGGATTTTGCGGCTGCTGTTTTTAAATCACTTATTTGAGCTTCACTTAAAAAGATTGAATCAACTAATTGACCTTTTTGCTGTTTTCCTTCAATGGTAAAGTCTTGCATATACTCCTTTGGTGTTTCTACTTTCATAACTTTTCCGGTTTCAGAACTCATACCAACATTTGCGTAAATTGGTAATGCGAAAGCTAAAGAACTTAACGCCAAACACATAGCTACAACTGGTAATGATACTAGATTTTTTTTCATAATAACGTCTCCTTTTAAGTGCCTTGCACTGTTATTTTTGCTACAGTCTTATCATAAACAATGCATGTGTTCGTGTTGTCCTGAAAATGTCATGGAGTTGTAAATCTTATTTGAGGAATAATAACTGTAACACACGTCCCTTTCCCAAGGGCACTATTTATCTCAATTTTGCCTTTGTGCGCCTCAGCTATAGCAAGACAGAAGGGGAGGCCAAGGCCAGATCCACCTTTTGCTCGATCTCTTGATTTGTCCACCATATAAAAAGGCTCCACAATTCTTTTAAGTTCATCTTGTTCCATACCTATCCCAAAATCTTTTATCATAATTATCAAGCTATCGTTACTATTTTTCAAAGTAAGATAAATTGATTCGCCATCATCAGAAGCGTTCAAGGCATTCTTGCATAAATTTATAATAAGTGATATAAGAAGAGCCTCATCTGCATAAATGATTTCGGATTTGTTTTCCACTATAATATTTTGATTTCTTTTTTTAGCAAAAATCTCTAACCTAAAAAGAACCTGCTCAATAATCCTTTGTGGTCTTAAAGGTTTAATATCAATTTTAGATTCGTTGTTCAAGCTGCTCCATTTTAAAATTTTGTCTGAAAGCGAACTGAGTCTCTGTCCCTCTTTTTTTATATATTTTAATTCATCATGAAGTTCTTCAGCACTTAACTCCTTTTGCACCGCATAATCAGAATAAGCAACAATTGATGTAATAGGAGTTTTTATTTCATGTGCCAAATTCGACGCAAATAATTCTTTTAAATGTGCCATTTCAGATAAAGACCGTATATGCTCTTCAATGGATTCGGACATATTATTAAAACTACTTGCAAGTTGACCTACTTCATCATTATGAATAATTTTCAATCGCTTGTGATAGTCCCCATTTGCTATGGAAATAGCCTGTTTTCTCAAGTCATTCAAAGGCTTAAGTGTTCTTGGTATTATAATATTCAATAATAAAAATAATAGCAGCCCAGCTATAAAAATGGTCGTTGCATTGCGCTCGGATAGACTATCTATTGCAGTTTTAACTCTTGAACTATCTTGTATATAATCCAACCTAAAAAGAGTTTGATATATCTTGATATAAGAGGTAACAACAATCAATGTTTTATCATCCGCAACAGCTGTGAAATAGCTGATAGTTCCATCCTTTTCCGGAAGAATTTTAAGGCTAAGCACATCTTCATCAGTTATATTTGAGTAAATTGTACCCATTTCGTCATTTGTGATCCTGTATGATGCATTTGTTGTGTAATAGTTTGAATAGTCATCAGCTGAATTACGAACAGTTCCTAATAAATAAAGATTTTGGTCTTCTTGTGAATAATTTCGGCTCTCTGCCATTTTTTTAATCGCATAACCTATTCTGAATTGTTCATTGATTGCAGTATCATAAGCATATTCCATTATTTTTACATGGGCTGTTTGAATGGACTGCGCTACGCAAAATAAGGTTGTTAAAAATGCTAATGTATAACCTACAACTATCAATCGTGATTGTAACGAAAATGAGCGTTTGTTCAATGCTTTATCACTCATTTTCGTTCACCTCAAACTTATATCCAATTTTATAAACAGTTTTTATTACGTCCCCAAAATCAAGCTTTGACCTTAGTTTTTGTATATGTGTGTCCACTGTTCTCGTACCACCGATATATTCATATCCCCAAACAATATCCAATAGATGATCACGAGAAAACAATAACCCTTGATTCTACATCTGTCAATGATATGACCCAAAAAAGAAATGTCGCCCAGCAAAAGTA